>JAMIQD010000096.1:0-1988 GCA_035914755.1 Pseudobdellovibrionaceae bacterium
ATGGTATATTTTTGTATACAGAGGGGGGCAAGCGAGAAGAGCGATACAGTTCCCTTTCAACTTTGATTGAAGAGGAACTGTATCTCGAAACCGTTAAAAATGGTGGGGGGAGCTAGTGAGGGGGGCGTGGAGAGGTTGTGCGCTCTGCCTTTTACACAAGATTTGTCTTCGAAGAGCACCGCATTTTTATTCTCTTGAATAAAATGAGGGCTCCTACTTGCGGCGGGAGGCCCTCTTTGCAGCCTTCAGCGGGTTGACGCGAATTTTAACAATTGTGACTTCCGGTTTTGCATGAGTTGCAAAATTACATATACCCAGCCGCCATTTTGCCCCTGGATTCATGTAGGTATCACAGAATTTACCACCTTCCGCCTCAACGATTCGCTCACATCCTTCGCACTGCTCAACTACCGGCAGAAACGATCCATCGTTGAATTTAGCCGCTTTGCTTGTTTGCATATTGCCAACTCCTGAAAAAATATAAACTTTTTCTTGAATCAGAAAAAAATCTTCCATACAATAAAAAATAAGTGTCTAACGCCATACTCGATATTCAAAGGCGCTATTTATAAAAACTAAAGAAGTATCTGTCAACACCTTATCGCTGCTACTTTTTACAAAATTTCAAGAAATTGCCTGGAGACCTCTTCATGCCGATCTATGTTTGGAAGGGAAAGAATAGTTTTGGTGAAAAACGCAAGGGCGAAATCGAAGCTGTCGATGAAACCGGAGCACGTGCTCAACTCAGGCGCATGCGGATTGAAAATCCGACGATAAAAATAAAACCAAAAGATATTTTTGAAAATATCAAACTTTTTCAACCGACAGTTACCGGAAAAGACATTGTCATCTTCACACGACAACTCTCTACCATGATCGATGCCGGCCTGCCGCTCGTTCAATGTTTGCAAATTCTGGGTAAACAGCAAAGCAACCCGACCTTCAAATCGGTACTTACCGCCATTCAAAACGACGTTGAGAGTGGTACGACCCTGGCTGATTCCATGAGGAAACATCCAAAAGTCTTCGACAGTTTGTATGCTAACATGATTGAAGCGGGTGAACTGGGTGGTATCCTTGACACTATTCTTTCACGGTTGGCCGCTTTTAAAGAAAAGGCCATGGCATTGCAGAAAAAGATCAAGGGAGCAATGACTTACCCGGTTATCTGTTTAGCCATCTCTATTCTGATCCTCGTTGTTATTCTGGTTTTTGTTATCCCCGTTTTTGTCGAAATGTTTGCCAGCTTGGACTCAGCCCTTCCAGCTATAACCCAACTTGTTGTCGACATGAGTGATTTCGTCAAACACAATATTCTTTACATCATAATTGTCTTTATCCTTCTATTTTATGGAGTTAAAAAAATCTACAGTACGGAAAAGGGTCGATTTAAAATCGATTCGTTTGTTCTCAAGGCGCCTGTTGTTGGTCAATTGACGAGAAAAGTAGCAGTTTCGAAATTCACTCGGACTCTCAGCACAATGTTGCAAAGCGGCGTACCAATTTTAGATGCGCTTCAAGTTGTTGCGAGAACATCTGGCAATAAAGTGGTGGAACGAGCCGTTCTTAGAGTGTCGGAAAGCATTGCCGAGGGCCGCCCGATAGCTGAACCATTGGAAGAATCAGGGGTTTTCCCCAACATGGTTGTCCAAATGATCAATGTTGGAGAATCAGTCGGTGCACTCGATACCATGCTCGAAAAGATCGCCGATTTTTATGACGAAGAAGTCGATCAGGCCGTAGAAAATCTGACGGCGATGATCGAACCCTTTATGATGGTTTTTCTCGGTGGCATGATTGGCGGACTTGTAGTAGCTATGTATCTGCCTATTTTTCAAATGGCTGGGAAAATCTAATATTACAACAACCGCATTAGGAGCTTTTATCCGTATGAGCGAGATCACCGGCATACTTGCTAGAGAAATTCTTGATTCCAGAGGAAACCCAACTGTCGAAGTCGAAGTGCATCTTGAAACCGGCGCCATGGG
>JAMIQD010000097.1:0-15822 GCA_035914755.1 Pseudobdellovibrionaceae bacterium
ATGAGATTTGAATAGGGCCACTCCTGCGGATCTTTGCAGTTTTGATAAGCGCGGCCATAGGGGCCTTCTTTGAGTCGGCAGCCCGAATCGCCAAGCAGGACAATTTTTTCAAAGCGCTTTTCGGAGCGAGGCAGTGCTTGTTTTTTTATTTCGAGATTTTCGTAGCCATGGTCAGTTTTAAATTCTTTGCTCTCTTTTAAAACTCGTACAGAGTTTTGCGTGAGCCCTTGTTCAGACAAGGAGGTCCAGTGATATTCTTTGATTGGGGCTTGTGTGCAGGCAATGATAAGCAGAAGAGGGGCTAACAATAAGATTTTTTTCATTGAGGGGCTCCTTAAAATTCAAGACCGATCGCGAAGTTGATAAGCAAAATTGTAAAAACAAAAGCCGCTGCAAAAGCGAGAACCTTTTCTTTATGTTTAATAAATAGAATCGTCGTCATTAAAACCCGGCACACCGGAAGTGTCACGAGGAGAGCTAAACCCACGTAGGACATCAGAAGGCCCCACTGTTGCCTATCAAGAGCGACTGCGAGAGTTTTCATTAAGGGGGTGTTTATTTGATACTCCACCAGAGCGGCAAATGGATTTTGGCTGAAATCAAGAAAGCTCATCCAGCCTATAAACATAAAAAAACCAGATATTAAAACTCCGTAACGTAATAATTTTGAAATACTCTCGTTCATGCAAGTCCCTTGAGTATCATTTGGAGAGAAATAATTGTTAAAACAATGACAAAGATTTTGCGGATCAAAGGAGTGGACATTTTTAACATCAACCGGGCCCCCAGCCACGAGCCAAGAATAGTGCCGAGAGAAACGGGGATGGCGATTTCGGGCTTTACGTCACCACTTAATAGGTAGGCGCCGGCGCTGGCTGTTGCCGTGACACCAATCATAAAGTTCGAAGTGGCAGAGGAGACCTTGAGCGGGAGCTTCATGGCTCCGTCCATAGCCAAAACTTTTAAAATTCCGCTGCCGATCCCAAGAAGGGCCGAGAGCACGCCGGCAACAAACATTGCGCCCAGCGCCCAAGGAACTGCTGCAACATTGTAAGCGGGGCTAGATAGCCTGAGGTTTTTTGCCCAAGGGTGTTCATTGGTGGCCAAATCATTTTCGCGTCTTTTGAGCATAAGTAGTGCTGACAAAAACAGCACAACTCCAAACAAGAGATATAAATAAGAGTTCTGGATTTTTTGCGCGATCAGAAAACCTGTAATGGCGCCAGTGACTGTTGCGACTTCTAATAAGGTGGCAATCCTTACGTTGGTGAAGTTGTCTTTGAGGTAAGTTGAGGCGGCGCCAGAAGAGGTTGCCACCACTGAAATCAGACTTGCTGCGACAGCGTAACGGATATTGACATGAAAAAGCAAGGTCAGGGCCGGGACGATGATGATGCCGCCGCCGAGGCCGAGAATTGCTCCCAAGGCACCAGCGATTACAGAGGTAAAAAGCAGGAGAATCTCATGCATGGTGAAGGTCTTATTCTCTTCTTGGGAGGTGGTAAATCACAAAGCATTTGTGACATGATGTGACGACATTTCTTAAAATCTTTTTAAAAAAATAATGACACAAACTTCAAGCTTTGCTCTGCTTTAGTCTAGTGAGCATATTTTTAGTGTGAATATTCAAATTGAGGGGACAATATGGACGTACTTTCTAAGATAGCAACAGCATTTGAACACGGTGGATTTTGGATGTGGCCAATTCTGAGCATTCAGTTGGTTTCTATTGCCATCATGATTGAGCGGACTTACGCGCTCTTCTTCAAGCGAAAGCTTGACCAGCACAAAGTGATTGCCGGCTTTGAGGACAATGTTCGTCGCGGTGAGATGGATATTTTGATTCAGAAAGCTCAAGCAGTTGAAAACACATCGCCAGTGGCTCGCGCCATCGTGGCTGGTGCCAAAGCAGCTAAATTTTTGGGTGGCAAAGAAGAGATCCAGGGCAAAATGGACGAAGTCTTGGTTGTTGAAAATGCCAGCCTTGATCGTCGAACAGGCTTCTTGTCGATGTTAGGTAACGTAGCGACTCTGACTGGGTTGCTCGGCACCATTACAGGGATGATTAAGTCTTTTGCTGCGGTTTCTTATGCAGAGCCTTCGCAAAAAGCTGCTTTGCTTGCTGCGGGTATTTCTGAGGCGATGAATGCGACAGCTTTTGGTTTGATTGCGGCGATTCCGGCGCTTGTTGCTTATGCTATTCTGCAAAACAGAGCGAATCGCTTAGCGGATGATCTAAATCACAGTGCTCTAAAGGCATTTAACTGGTTGTCCTTCGCCTATGAGCCTGTGGGATTCAAATCCTTCAAAGGTTCAAACGTTGAAAAGGCTCAAACAGAAATTAACGCTTAAGGGAGTGCTTTATGCGAAAGCACAAGAAGCATCTTGATTTTGAAATTAACTTGATCCCGTGTATCGACCTTCTGTCCGTCTGTATATGTTTTCTACTGCTGACGGCGGTGTGGCTTCATATCGGATCTATGAATGTCAAACAAGCGGTGGGCGGTCAGTCTCAGGCAGAAACGCCAAAAAAGCCCTTAATGTGGGTTTATTTGGCTGAAGACGGGCAGCTAACGTTTAATGTTCAGCAGTCCTCACTCATCCCTTCGGCTCTGGCGAATATAAAACTTCCTGGTGTCGATGGGCATGCAAATGTGGCAGAGCTCAACCGTGTTTTGACTCAATTAACAGCCAAAGATCCTGGTTTGAAAACGGCCTTGATTCAGCCGCGAGCTAAATCCTCTTATGAGGACATCATTGCTTTGATGGATGAATTTAAGAAGATGGGCCTGACTGACCTGGGCGTGGCGCCACTTTAAGAGGAGGATCTATGTTAGCAAGTCAAAGTATTCTACACGAAACAGCTTTGCAAACGACAATTGGTTCTCAGTCTTACATTCAGCCAAAGCATGGTAAGTGGACAAGAGTGCTTGCTGCAGACCTGCTTTTGACAGCGCTGATTGATGCCTTTTCGATTCTGGTCATTTTTCTACTTATGAGTTTTTCGAGCACAGGCGATATGCTTTTTATTGGCAAAGGACAAGAGTTGCCAAAGGCCTCACTTGCGGAATCATTAGAGAGAAATCCTGTCGTTAAGCTTCAAGAGGGAAAGATTTATCTTGAGGAAAAAGAAGTAGCTGTTCAAGTCTTGGTTGAGACGCTCCTTGATTTGCGCAAGCAATTTGTTCAGACGCATCCGGGTGAAGAGTACCCGGGGGTTTTGATGATCCAAGGGGATCGACGTTTGAAATACGAAGAGTTGAATCAAGTGATCCTTGCAGCTTCGCATGCGGGATTCAGCGATATCCGTTTTGCGGTTTTAATGAAGTAAAACCGCAGAATATAAGTAAGGATGCTTATGTTTAAGAAACTTTTTTGTACGACATGTTTGGTATTTTCTTCTCCGGCTTTTTTCTCGTCAGCGTCGGCACAGATGGACGATGGGAATCGCAATCTTTTGATTAACAAACTCGATGGTGTTTACCAAAACCTCGCTCCGAATGATTCTTCGAAGGTGGCGGTGACTCTGCGCCTCGCAGATCTTTACGCAGAGAGGGCGCGAGTTTATGCGATGAAAGAGAGCGAAGGAGTTTGCGAAGAGTGCAAGACTCTTTCTTCGGATCGAAAAAGAGCCTTAAAGTTGTACACGGAAGTGCTAGACAGTGCGCCAGAAAGTGTTCAAGGCAAGGTGATGATCCAGATGGGGCACCTCTATCAGATGGTAGGAGATGAGTCGAAGGCGATTCAATTTTACCAAAAGCTTTCTGGAGAAAAACTTTCTCCAGAACTAAAGGCAGAGACGCAGCTGTCGCTCGGTGAGATCTATTTTAAACGCCGGGATTTTTCTAAAGCCCAGGGGTTTTATCGTGAGGTAATTAAAAATCCAGCAGCCGCATCACGGGGGCTTGCTGCCTATCGCGAGGCATGGTGCTCATTTAATTTGGGTGATGTGAAGGCCGCGATTGTGCAAATAGAAAACGTATTGGGAACTCCCAGTTTGTTGACCCGCAGCGGGTCTGGACAAACTCAAGTAGATCCACAGTTTCAAGAAGAGGTCAGTCGCGATTATGCGACATTTGTAGCCAAGTACAAGATTGATAAAAGCTCTCTTGAAAGCTTGTACAAGCTAAGTCCTGAGGCGGTTAAGGTTCAAAATCTAAAGGGCCTCGCCCTCGAAGCAGAACGTATAGGTAAAAAAACCGAAGCTCTAATCGCTTGGAATTTTGTCTATGCCTACATGAATAAACCAGAGGATCGACTTGCGGCTAAAATCTCTATGGCTCAACTCAATTTTGATGCCGGCAATAAAAAAGAGGGTATTGCAAGCTTCGAATCCGCGATGGACATTTGGAAGGATTTAAAAACCTGCAATAGCAATCAGTGTGAAGAGCTTCGCCGCAGGTCTCGTCAGTTTGTCGTGTCTTGGAACCAGCTTGAGAAGAAGACACCCTCTCCTGAGTTGTTGGACGCTTATCAGGTATATCTGACGAATTTTTCTCAAGATATGGATATGCATCTTTATCGCGCACAAGTCGCAAAAGAACTTAAAAATTGGTCTGCGGCATGGCAGTCCTACGATCAGGCCCGAGCTCTGCTCCGCCAAGATCCAAAGTCCATGGACAAGCTTGAGACTACTTTGGTTGCAATGTTAGACATCGCTGAAGAAACGAAGGACGAGAAGCTCATTGCGCAGACGTATGATTTGTACATAGAGCAAGCTCCGAAAAAATCAAAGTTATTTGAAGTTCAATACCAAAAAGCTCACAAGCTTTACGAAGCTGGAAACTATGCAGCAGCATCTCAACAGCTTCGTAAGTTGGCACTAGATAAATCGGGGCCTCTCAAAGTGAGAAAGCAAGCTGCGGATTTATCCTTGGATGCTTTGGTCTTGCTAAAAGATGAGGGAAATTTGGTAGTTTGGGCTAAAGAATATGCCGGGCTTTCATCAGAATGGGCTTCTGAATTTTTGCAAATTGTACAAAAATCGGTGCTCACCAAGTCGGCCAAGGCATCGGCATCGAGTGCTGAAGGCGCCTATGCTGAGTTGATGAACTTCAATCCAGCGCAAGCGACCTCAGAGGATAAGATTAAATTTTATAAAAACAAATTGATTCTTGCTGAAAAAATCAACAAGTTTTCTGAGGCGCAATCAGCAGCAGATCAGCTCTTGATGCAACCTAATATTTCAAAAGAAGATCGCGAGTACGCATGGGCGCGCAAAGCCTATATGTCAGAGATGACACTGGACTTTGCTGGTGCGCTTGCGGCAACAGACAAGTTGCAAAGCAGTCTAAAGCCAGATGAGAAGATCTTGAAAATGGCTATTTTTGCTGAGTTGTCTGGGCAGAAAAGCGGGCCTTATTACAGCCAATATTTGCAAAATAGCCACGATGAAGAAAATAAAAAGTTAGTCGCGGCAGAGTTGGTACGCAAGTCGAAGTCTCCAGAAAAAGACATAGAGCTTTATCGGACTATCTTGTCGAAGTCACCGCAGTTGATGGCTCAGCTCTACACAGAGGCTTTTGCCAAAACCTCTAATGATCTTATTCTTAAAAAGGTTACTAAAGATGGCGCGCTTAAGGGCACTGAGCCAGGAAAACTACTTTCACGTCTTGGCTTTTTAAAAGAATTTGCAGACTTTAAAACAAAACTGACAGGTCACAAGCTTGACGCCAAAAATGATCGCAAACTAGCGGCCTCCATCAAGGCTCGGGCTGAGCTGCTGGATAAACTAGAAACCTACACTAAGCAGGCGATTGATTCTGCTGATTTTACTTCTCAGCTAGTGACCTTGAATCTTTTGGCACAAGAGAGCGAACGTTTTTACAACGACTTGCTATCTGCACCCATGCCTGCGGGCCTTACCGACGAAGAGCAACAGCAGTATATGAGTATGCTCTCAGCCCAAGCGACTCCATTTCAGGCAAAGGCGGTGGGCGCAAAATCTAAGGTCGAAGAGTTTTGGAAAAATCCAAACTGGTCTACGGCTCTTAAGGCCTCTTGGCAGCAGGTTGATTTGCGTAATCTAATTTTGATTGAAGTCAAAGCGCTCAGAGAAATTGCTCCAGAAACGGCCAAGAGTCAGCTTGCAGGGTTTTCGACTGATGAAACTGCTAGGCAGCAGGTGGCTCGCCCAAGTATTCAAGAAATTCAAAAGGCACGTCAGTTGGTCAATCAGAATCCTTTCGATAAGCAGGCCTTGCAGTCTCTCTTAGATTTAGAAAAGAAAACTGAGAACATGGCGATGAGTCAGTATTTACAAAATCGCATTGAAGGCCTGAAGACAGGCCGCGGGCAGGAGACCTTATGAAATCCTTAGTTATAGCATCGCTTTTATTTTTAATGGGTTCCGCTTCATTTGCTGCAACTAAGACCGAAGCGACTCCTAAAAAAGGCGATGCTTCGGCTTCGTCAACATCTCACAACTTCGAAGATCTCTTGGTGCAAGGAAAGTACCACTTTTCTGATGAAGCCGTGACGACCGTCGAAGAGGACAAGGTCTTAGATGCTTTGATTGGTGTGCGCTCGGATTTTAAAGATCGTTTGAAAAGCTCAACAGGAAGTTACTAGAGGACGCAATGGAAAAAAGACTTGTACTCGAAGATAGCAGCGGAACAGTTTTAAGGTCCTATCAGTGGCTGGGAGAGCCCGTCCAGGTGATTCGGCGGGGAGATACCCGTCGTCTTGAGGTCGTACCCTCAACTGAGTTTTTAGCAAAAAAGAAAATTCCTTTTGAATCTATCGGTCAAATCACTCACGGCGATCTTGAATCAAAACCCTTTTTGATTGGCGAATTGGGGCATCTCAAATTGGTCGAAAACGTTGGTGCTGTTCATCGTGATGTGAGTCTTGAGAATGAAGGTGAGCGACGTTGGTATTTGATTTTAGCGGCGGTGCTACTTTTGTCGGTGGTCTTTTTGGCCTATATTCGCACCTTGCCCCTGATGACTCCGAAGATGGAGCAGAACCTTAAGCAAGAAGTGGTCAAGATCATCAAGAGCATTCCGCCTAAACAAAAAGTTGAAACTCAAGTTGCAAAAAATATGGCTCAAGAAACCACTCCGCAAACCAAGGTGGCAACAAAAACCAACACCTTAAAACGCATGGGTGCCCTTGCGGTTTTGGGGAGTCTTAAAAGTGGAAAACAAAAAGGCGGAGTGGACCTCGGTGCGGTGAACACATCTGCTGGCCCAGGCCTTGGCGGAGGGACTCAAGGGAGCGGCGGAGTTCAAACCTCACTTTACGCTAAAGGAGTGGTTGCGGCTCCCGTCGGTGTTGGCGGCAATATCCAAGGTGCAGGTGGTTACGGAACTAAGGGTAAGGGCGGAGGCCAAGCGGGTTATGGAAAATTAAGTTTGATAGGCTCTGCCGGAAATAGCTCGATTGCTTTAGCTCAAGAAGCTAGCGTTGAGTCGGGTTTAGATCGTGATCAAATCGCAGCAGTGATTAACAAAAACCTCGGTCAGGTTCGTTTTTGTTACGAGCAGGGTTTGCAAGGCGATCCAAATACTCATGGACGGGTGGCGGTGGCCTTTACTATTGGCGGCAATGGGCTTGTAAAAGCAGCTTCTCTGGATAGCTCTACAATGAATTCAAAAATCATCGAAGATTGTATAGTGATGAGATTAAAAACATGGCAGTTTCCTCTTCCGCAAGGAGGAGTGGATGTCAAAGTCAGTTATCCTTTTGTCTTAAGAAGGGCAGGGCAGGGTTAATATGAAAAATATTAAAAATTTACTCAGTATTTTGTTTGTTGTTGTGGTTGCAGGAGCCTGCTCGAAGTGGACTCAAGACCCGATGGAAGGGCAGCCTTGGTCAAATAAATCTGGAAAGCCCAATGCCGGCGGAGAGAAACCAAAGCCTGGTCTTTCTTCTGATAATATTCGGATTGATACGGAGCCTAGCTATAAATTTCAAGAAGAATTAGAGGCTAGCTATAAGATCGAAGCACGGGTATTGCTATCTGGCTATAGTAAACCTGTTATCTCTATTGATAATTTGACTGAATTTCAAAATGGCACCTTTGATCCTGCAACTGGAATGTTTACATGGACGCCCCCCTTTGGAATTGTAGAGGGTTTTGATTCTATTGATAAAAATCTTGTAATTAAAGTGGTTGCCAAAAAAACAGGTGAATTTGACGAAGTTAGATATGAGTCTATTCCTGTCGTTATAAAGAAGCATAATAAAGAACCTACAATTTTATCGGTTTCTCAGCTTCGCCCTATTCGAGAGGGGGAGACTCAGAAGTTCAAGGTTGTAGTTCGTGACTTAAATTCGGGCAAAGACTTTGAGACATGGCCTAGGCTTAGTGTGCATGCAGCTAGAGGTTATTCCAACCTTGCAGCTTTTATCTCAGTGAGCAGTCCTTATAGATTAAGCAATGGAGATTTTGACTTTAACATCACGGTGAACTTATCAGGACAAGAGGTTACAGATAGTTCTGAAACCTTTGGCGCTCAATTAGTAGCCTATTCGGCAGCCGGCGTACGCAGTGTCGAGCACGATGTTCAGATGACGATTTTAACTTCGTTTAGCGATTTAACCTCAACTTGGTGGGATGAAGTTCCCGTTATTGCAGAACAACAGACAGCTTATAGTTTTGTAATTTTTGACCCTAAGAACGAGATTTATCTCGAGAGTCCAACCTTTACGGATCTCCCATTCGGTGCAATCGTTCAGTGTGAGAAGAGAAGCAGTTCGGACTCAAGACAGTATTGTAAACTTGAGTGGACTCCGATGGCGGGAATCCCAGAGGGTTTCTTTTCGATTCATGCGGATGTTGTCGTGAGAAACGCCAATACGACAAATGACACTTTAACGCAGGTAAAAAAATTAGCTTTTCCGCTTCGAGTTTTGCCGGCAAGTTCACCCTCAAAAGCACTTTTGAAGGAGTTTTAAGATGAAAAAATGGATTTTAATGCTTTCACTTTTTGCATCCACAGCCATGGCGGCAGGAGAGAAGCCAGCTTCAAGTCTAGACTCTGAGTTTGATTCTTTGGGCGGAAATAAAATATTTTTAGACAAAGCCAAGGCTCTTCAGCCCGAAGAAAATATCAGTATCGTTCAAAACAGAACAGTTTCTTTGGTTCGTCGCCTAGAACTCGCTCCTGAGTTTTCAGGCACCTTTGGCGGGGAGGCCTACTCCAAAACAAAAAGCGTTGGTATGAATGCAGTTTATCACTTTAATTCGCGTTGGGCGATTGGTGCAAAATACAATTGGTCTTTCAATACTCTGACAGAGGAAGGGCAGTCCTTGATTAATGCGGCAAAAGCCGACCAAATTGAAAATCCAGAGAGTCCTCGGGTTCCTTATCCAGAATTTGACTATGCAAAGTCAGAGATGATGGCCTTGGTAAACTGGTCTCCGATTTACGGAAAGTTGAATTTACTTGATAAGGCTGTTGCGCATTTTGATTTTTATGTCCTCGGTGGTTATGGACAGGTTGAACTTGCATCAGGTCCTACCTCAACCTACACAGCAGGTGGTGGTTTTGGTTTTTGGTTGACACAGAATTTTTCGACTCGTCTAGAGATGCGTTATCAAAACTACAAAGCTAAGTATTTTGATACCAGTAAGGATATGGACCTTGCCTTGGCTTCTGTGCAAATGGGTTGGTTGTTATGAGATTAGTAAAGATGATTCTGGCAGTGAGCTTGGTTCTTGGTTATTTAAACCTTGCTACTGCGAACGATCTCGAGAGTATTCTTGATAATGCAGGCGAAAACGGCTCAAAAGCAGAGGCAGTCACGACAAAAACCTCTAAAATGTCTCCTCTGGTTTCGGCGCTAAGAAAGATTATTGGAGCTCCAAACACTGAGCAAAATATTTTCTTGCGCTATGTAGAGGCGGGAGAATGGGACAAGGCCAGCCTGCAGTTTCCTCGCGCATTTGAGGGGACGGCTTTTCAGAAGTCAGCAAATGGACGGGCCATCTTTGGTTTAGCATTGTTTCGCGCCGGCTTGCCCGCAAAAGGACTTCAGACGCTATTTTTGGCTGAAAATCCAAAACAAATCAGTGAGCTTTTACAAGAAGAATGGAGAACCTCGGCTCCTGTAGAGCACTATGCTTTGGGAATTGCGCAAGTTCCTTGGAAACAAGACTGGGAAAGCATTTTTAGTCTTGATCACAGTTTGATGGTGAAGACTGAGGCCTTGTTGTCTTCGGCTAATCCAAAAGTGGAAGAGCTAGAAAAAATTTCTGCCCAGGCGCCGGCAAATAGTCTGGTCAAGGCCCGTTTGGATTGGCAAATTGTTCTTTCTTATGCACTTAAAGATCAAGCTGACAAAGCGGCGTTGGTGTTAGGCCGCTTGATGAAAAACTCTCAGGCGCCAATGAGTCCAGATTTGATGCAAATTACAGCTGCTCGGCTGCTCTTTCAGAATGGTTACTTTGACTCCTCAATTAAGTATTATGAGAAAGTTTCAAAGTCTTCTGCGTACTGGACTGAATCACAGGAAGAGGCGGCATGGGCCTATATTCGTAAAGGCGAGCCTAACAACGCAAAGGCAATCAGTCAGTCTTTGGTAAGCCCAAGCATGGCTTATATGGCGACTCCAGAAGCGTTTTTTATATATTCTTTGTCGCAGTTGAAAATTTGTGACTACAAGGGCGTGGTAGCAAGTCTCGAAGAGTTTCCGAAACGCTTCAAAGAAAGAACTAAGACCTTAGAAAAAATGACCACGGAGCCAAGCACCCCAGAGGTAAATGAAGCTATTGCAAAACTGCAAACAAAGCGGCTTCGACTTGAGGATTTAGGTAAAAACGCACGCTATTTGCCACGACGTTTTTCGAGCGACGAAAAGCTTTACAGATCTGTTCAGATGCAAATGCACTTAGAAGCAGAGGCCTCGGCTGCAGAAAAGTTATACGCTCAATCGTTAGCACTGACGGGGCTTCAATCAACCTTCGAGAATATTCGCAATGTCTCTCTACAAAGAGCTCAGTCGGCAAGGGCATCTTCTCTTGGAAGAGTTAAAGAACTAGCCAGCACTGAGGTTGCTGAAACTAAAGACATCCTTCGTAAGTTGCATATTGTTGAGGCAGAGGTAATACAACAAGTCTCTCTTGCTGATAAGATTGTAAAAAACGCAAAGCCGGACTCTGAGGCTAAAAAGATTGGAGTAACGGGTTACAAGGGAAATGCCGAGATTGTAAATTTTCCGGCAGAAAACGAAGTCTGGTTCGATGAAATTAGTCGCTATAAGGTGGATGTAAAAAAGGCATGCACAGTTAAGAGGTAAATTATGTATATCAACTTTCGAGTCGTTGTTGCTTTGTTTTTTGGACTACTTTCTTTATCGTGTTCTCCCGAGGCCACGAAAGCTTATCGTCCAGAAGTTTTTGAAAAGGTTACTACCAATCAAGTCGTTGTCGATCCTCGGCTGGATATTTTATTTGTAGTTGATAACTCTGGAAGTATGATGTCCCACCAGGATAATTTGGCGACGAATGTAGCGAAATTTACCTCTGAACTCACAAAGTCATCCTTTATTGAGTATAATATCGGCGTGATCACGACGGATGGCGGGTATGGCAATGACTGCTGCGGAAAGCTTGTTGGGAACCCGCGAGTGGTGCATAAAAAAACACCTAATCTTAACACGGTTCTTGCTAGAAATTTTCGAGTGGGAACTGACGGGTCTGCTAATGAAATGGTTTTTGATCTGGTCAAGTTAGCACTCACAAATCCCAATTTGAGCAATTGGAATGCTGGATTTTATCGTCCAGATGCTACTTTGGCCCTAATGTTTATTACAGATGCCGAGGACCAAAGTGATAAGTTAGATGATAGATCTTTTTATCAGTTTTTATTGAGCCTTAAAGGTGGCAAGGCCAGCAAGGTCCTCGCATACGGAGCCATCGTTCCTTCGAACGATACAATGAATTGTAGCCGTGACGACGGGTACACTAAACCTGTAAGGATCGAAAGATTTTTAGAGGCTTTGCCAAATAATAAAAACAATGTGATCAACCTTTGTGACCCCGACTATGGAACCCGTTTAGCAAATCTAGCTAAGAGTATTGTCGATGAGGTGAGTACTATTCGTCTGACCCAGGTGCCCTATGTTCCTTCTATTAAGGTCAAATGGGGAAGTATAGAATTGCCAGCCGACATTGAAAAAGGCTGGGCTTTTGACTCTAAACAAAATGCCATTATTCTTGGCAAGGGTATTGACTGGACAGCGCAGCCATCTGGAACGCAATTGGCCATTTCTTACGACGTAGGGATGTTTAAGTAGACGTATTCGTCGGTATCTCAAAATGAGATGCTCCATTTTCTTTGAAGTTTTTTTGAAAAAAAACCGATAAGAAGTAAGATGGCAAATCCAGCAGGTAAATTGAAAGAGCAGGAGATGGTCCGGGTGAGTAAGGAGTTATTCACCGATGGTCTGCCGTTGGCTGCTGAGGTTTATACAAGACTGCCGTCAGGGCAGTTTATCTTAGTAGGCCGTAAAGACGATACCAGCAATTTGTCATCTTTGCACTTGATGAAAGAAGAACAGAGCGAGCTTTATGTTTTGGCCGATGACTATGCCAAGGTAGTGAAACATAATGTTTCTTTGATCGAAAAAACCCTTAAAAATGAATCAGTCGCGCCGCTATTAAAGATGAATCTTTTGAAAGGTGTCGCTGAAGCCGCAATGTCCGACATTCTTAAAAAAGAAGTCTTTGCCGGAAGTTATGACCGATGCAAGCAGGTTGTGGGTTTCGTTCAAGAGTCTGTGGCGCAAATTAAAAATTTTGAAAAGTTCATTGATGTTTTTAGTAAAATGCCAGGGGATCAAGTAAGCCACTCCCTTGCGACTTCGATAGTGTCTTTGATGATTTGTGAAAAGATGGACATCACCATGAGGTCAACCATCGAAAAGGTGGTGATGGGTGCTTTTTTGCACGACATCGGTCTCAAAGAAATCCCCCAAGAGCTGTTGATGAAGCCTCGTCTTCTGTGGACCGAAGAAGATCTTCATTATTACGAATCTCACACTTTGCGCGGGGTCGAGATTCTACGTGATATCAAAGAAATTCCATCAGATGTCTTGTCAATTGTTCTTGAGCACCATGAGAATGCCTTGGGTCTTGGTTACCCCCGGCGCATTCGAGATATTAAAATCAATCCCCTCGCTCGAATTGTGGCGGTCGCGGATTGTTTTATTGAACTGATTTATGATAGCAACAAAGAGAATGTCAAACGCACTCCTGAAGAGGCGATTTCGCATATTGAGAACATCATGGGGCAGCCTTTTAATAAGCCCGCCTTTCTGGCTCTTAAAAGCGTGATCCACTCGACGCACATGAAGAAAAAGCTGCGCAACGTCGCTTAGGAAGAATACGTTCAGGATTCTTCCTCAAATTTTCATATCAAACTGTAATTTGTCGTATTTCCAAAGCTTCACATGAATTTTTAAAAATTCCGCCATAAAACCTCTTTACGTCAAACAACATTCCATCAAAGGAGGAATTATGAAAACGATCATTGCATCATTGTTCTTGGTTATGGCGGCGCTAAGTGCCAACGCAACTCCAGGTCTG
Organism: Pseudobdellovibrionaceae bacterium; assembly: GCA_035914755.1. GTDB lineage: Bacteria > Bdellovibrionota > Bdellovibrionia > Bdellovibrionales > Bdellovibrionaceae > JACMRP01. The sequence continues at coordinate 13,535 of JAMIQD010000097.1, forward strand.
ACCGTTAGTGGGTCAGCTCCAGAGTTTGTAGAGGTGTGTCCAACGACTCCGCCAGCGCAGCCCGTGCCAGCAAGTGGAGGATGTCGCGAGGGTGATATCTGCCCTATGGGTTATGAGCCAGTTGAGAAGTGGTGTTGGGAAGGTTGGACTACTAACGTTTGCGGAGTTCAATGTAAAAACATGCATCTTTGGGACTATTAATTTCAAAGATGTTTTTGAGAGTCGGGTTGTAAACTAAACCCGACTCTTGATTTTTTAAGCCAATAAAATGTTCAGATCTTTAACGAACGCAGAGCCCTTGCATCTCAACATAATTTGTCCACGAGAAGAATCCATGACTGGTTGAGTATTGAGTCGTGATTCCTTGAACGGTTCCACCGGAGCACGAAGATAGAAGCTTTTTGTATGCCACATCAACATATTCGGTCTCTGTCACAAAACCCATGACAGTAAATTGCTCCCCTTGAGATTTCACGAGTTCGCCACTGCTATAGGGCTTAAAGGCCGGAGAGAAGTCGCTCACATGGGCCATATGCAGGCTGTGGGTGCATCCAGTAGCAAAAACAAGAAAAAGAGCCAACGTCACGCGAAACATAACTACAACTCAGTCTCTGAAGCGGAAGTGGACCCTTCAGTCGAAGCGGTTCCACGGGGCTTCTTTTTATTAACACTCGCGGTGGAGTTTGGAACGCAAAAACCAGTCGCGGTGATTTGTTTTTTCCAAACGAAGTAAAGAAAATAATTTATATTTTCGTCTTTCGTGAGGAGTCCAGAAACCTTGCCATTAGGGCACTGAGTTTTGAGGTCGTCGACTGCGGAGTCGACGAAGTCATTGTCGAAGTTAAAGCCGAGAAAAATCATTTTGCTTTTTTCAGTTCGAACTTGATGGGTTCTTTCTGGAGGGATTGGCGTTAAAGAAAGGCTGTTGATAGAGGCACAGCTGGTTAAAAACAAAACAGAGATTAAAAGAACAGAAGATCGAAACATGATTTAGCCACCCTTCTTAATTAAGCAATAGCCAGTGAGTTTTACAATTTCACCGGAGACCACTGGATATTTGCGAGTTTCCCGAATGGACATCAGTCCTGTGACTTTACCAGAGGGACATTTTTCATAGATCAGTTGTATCAAGTTTTTTGCGTAGTCCTTAACGTAAACTGGATTTCCTGTGCGCGGGCCCATCTGAAAAAGAGCAATGGCGGAGGCTATATCGTTGGCCTGCTTTTGCCCTTCTTTATTCATAAAAATTTTGGCCGTATCCGCAGCTTCGCCAATATTTATGCCGGTCTCACTGATTTTTATATCAAATGGCTTTTGAACGTAGTCGGGACGGCTGATCACTTCGCCAATCTGCACATGATGCAATTGAGCGCAGGAACACAAAGTTAAAACTGAGGAGAGTAAGAATTTATTTCGCATGGCTTAATTGTGGGGTGAATGTGTGGGGGGAGGCAATTAGAAAGAATGGGCACAACAAAGAAATGTTTTGGACGGGACGAAATCAAAACGTTCCCGTTGGTCCACTTTAAAGCAAAATAATTTTATACTCAATTTTGGGTCGTTGTGTGGGGGGGGTAAAGAGCTGCCAATACTGCTCTAAAAACTGAAAGTACTCTTCCATGGTCATGGCTTCACCCTTTGAAGTTTTTCGATAACAGTCCATTCGTCAAAAAGATCTGCATATTTTTTTACGAGAGCGAGGTTGATTTGTGGCAGGCTTAAAAGTTTTTGAATATCCGCTTTGTCTTGAAGTTCGCGGGAGGCGTCATTTTTATAGGCCTGAATCTTTAAACCAATGATATCTTCTGCGCGAACGACATAAACTCCAAGTGCTGAGTTCTGAATGGCGTGTGAAAGCATTTCTTGGCTCAAGGGGCGGTTTGCCAGCAAAATATCTAATAAACCGGGGCCGGAGAATTGCAAAACTTCGTTGGATTCGTGAATGAGTTGAAATCCTTGCTTAAGAAGGGCGGTTTTTATCAGGTCACGACTCTTGCCATCTGCCAAGAAATCAACATCAACTGTTGCGCGGTGGTGGCCATAGGTTGCCATCGCAAACCCGCCAATAAGGGCATGGGCAACCCCTGCTTTTATCAAAGCATCGCTGGCATCTAGGAGTGTTTTGCGCAGGTCTATCATGCTATAAGTTTAGCGAAGCAAAGTGTGCGAGTCTATACGTTCCCAAGGCTAATTTCTCGATGAAAGCCATGAAATTGGGTGATATAAGGTGATTTGAGTAAAAATTAAGCAGTGCCACTCGCTGATTTCAATAGGATAAGTGCCTAATG
>JAMIQD010000098.1:0-7516 GCA_035914755.1 Pseudobdellovibrionaceae bacterium
CTCTTAAAAACACTCTTCGCCGAGAGACAGAATGGCTTCGCCGTGGAGCTATTGCTCGCCTTGCGAAGCAAAAGGCCCGTATCAACCGAGCCGGTGACCTTAAAGATGATGTTGAGAATCTGACCGAAAAGAATCGTTCGCGGGTCGCGAGTATTTCTTTTGGTGATGCTGAAAGAAATCCGCAAAAACTCATCGAAGTAAAAAAACTTTCGAAAAGTTTTAACGGCCGGGTTCTCTTCGAGGATTTTAGCTATCTGATTACGCCGAAAACTCGGCTCGCCCTTCTTGGTGAAAATGGAACGGGCAAAAGCACTCTCATCAAAATCATGCTGGGTTATGAACAGCCTGACGAGGGGACGGTTTTTTTGTCGGACAAGGTTAAGGTTTCTTATTTTGAACAAACTCGCGAAGGCCTGGATATGCAGAAGACAGTCCTTAAGAATGTTTGCCCCGATGGGGACTACGTTTATTTTCAAGGGCAGTATGTTTTTGGTCGAAGCTACTTAGAAAGGTTTTTATTTTCGCGGCAACAGATGGATCTTCCGGTTTCTCGCTTGTCTGGAGGAGAGCAGAGTCGTCTTCGTTTGGCTCAGCTAATGCTTCAAGACGCCTCAGTTTTAGTCTTAGATGAGCCAACAAATGATTTGGATACGGCAACTCTCGAAGTATTAAGTGATGCAATTCAGAACTTTAATGGCGCGGTGATTTTGGTCACCCATGATCGCTATTTTATGGATCAAGTTGCTACAGATATCTTGGGTTTTCCTCGCAAAGACGGAACCAAAAAGAAACTCGAGCGTTTTGTTGGTTATCTTCAGTGGGAAGAAGCCTGGTTTGCTGGCGAGAGTGCTCAAGAAGAGGCATCCTCTTTTAAAAGCAACGAATCTGACAAGCCACCAAGTCGTCCCCAGAGGATGTCCTTTAAGCTAAAGAATGAGCTTGAGGGGATGGAGGCTAAGATTTTGGGTCTTGAGGAAGAGCTTGCGTGCGCTGAGCGAACGTCCGCTTTACCTGAAGTCGTGAGTCATCCAGAAAAGGCACAGGAGCTCTATCAGAAGACCAACAGTCTGCGAGCCGAGATTGATCGCTTGTACGGTCGTTGGGCTGAACTCGAAAAACTCGCTAAGAGTGAGTAAGCTATCGCCTTAGGAGCTTCGCTTTGCCGTTGTAGCCATTTCCGGAAAAGGTGGCTGAGATAGCGCCATCCTTTATTGTTCCATCAAAGAAATAGTTTGGGAAAGTGCCGGGTTTGTCCTTGACCCAACCTGTTGCCGACAATGTGATTGTTGGTGGCTTTTTTGCTGGAGAGTAATCGGCGTCCATAAAAAGATCAGACCCATCACCAATCGTATCATCACGGTGAAAGCGAGCTCGCAGAACTGAGAGGTAGTTGTCGTCGGCATCTTTTCTTTTATCAACATACAGCCGCACACTGACTGAGAACGGAAATGTTTCCTTTGGATTGTTTGGACTTACAGTTCCATAGTAGGTGCCGAGGATGGGCTCAAAGAGGGCCTCACGGCGGGCATTCTCATCATCAATATCGTTCTGAGCGGGTCCCGAGGCATTGCGATCTGCAAGCACGAAAACTGCGGGACCAAGGAGTCCTGCTCCTGTGCTCACAGTGCCTTTGAGGGTTGTCCCTTCGATAGAAAAGGTGGCACTAATAGCCTGAGGGGCAGCGGCTTGACCTGAGAAATTAGAAATAGAAAGTATTGCCGGAACTTGAGAGTCAAAGTATCTAGCCTCAAGGATGAGGTCTGTTGTTACAGTGTCAGTGCGACGATAGTATGCCCGAAGCTCTGGTTTAAAGATGGCCTCTCCACGGCTATTTTTGCCGTTCGGAACAGAAATAATATAAAGAGTAAGGTCGGCCTCTTGAGGGCCGTCATAGGCCGTTACAGTTCCATGATAGCGCCCGGTGATGCGACTAAATTTCTCAGTTAAATACGCATTGTCATCGGCCTCACGCTTGTCATCTAGATTTGTGCTCGAGTCAAAGGCGCAAGAGGCAGCTATTAGAGTCAAAAATGAGAGAATAAGTAAATTTAATGTTTTCATGCTATTGTTCCTCCGGGGACTCTGGGATCAGTTCGTCACGAGCGGCCGCCCATTCATTCAGAGCTGTCTGGTAGTTGCCAATGGCTTGGCTGTATTGAATTTCAGAAGTCGAAAATTTATTCATGGCCTCAATGTAGATGCTAATATCCGTGCGTCCTTGTCCAAAACTTCGATTGAGTTCTTTGAGTGCTTTTTCTCGGAACTTTTTTTGCTCGGTGGAGCTTAGGACGGCCGCATATGTAGATTGAACTTTACGTTGTGCTTGAATTAAGGAGTCAGCATTTTCTTGAGTCATTCGTGAGAGCTGAACCTGCTCTAAGTCTCGAAGGTATCTTTTGTTCATTCGAGTTTCAATTGCAAGGTTCGCCCCAAAAGCGGCTTCGACTTTGATTCCAGCGTAATATTGGGGGTGGGAGCCAGAAACCATATTGCTATAGGAGCCATCGGCGTCTTGATCGACCCCATAGGTGTAGGCTTTGCCGACGAGTTTAACCACGAGATCGTCCGTGGATTGAGAAGACTCGTAAGCGCTCTGAGCGGCGCCAAGAGCTAGTTTTTTTGATTTGATCTGCCGGAGATCCTCAACAGATTTTTCAGGGAGCTGAGGCACTGGGGGGACTGTTTCGGAGATTGCGAACTTGATCTCGCAGTTTTGCGGTAGGCCCAACATAGTATTTAAGGCATCTAGATTTTCTAAATAAGAGGTTGAATTGTTCTTAACTTCTTGCACACGCCCTTCATAATCAGCTTGGGCCTGGGAAAGTTCGCCAGGATTTGCGTAACCGAATCCGCTCTTCTTTTTAACGGCCTCGACTAATTTTTTGGAACGATCTCGAGAGGCAATAGCCTCGTTGAAGTTGCGTTCGGAGACATAGGTTTTCCAAAAGAGGCGAATGGTCTCTAGGACAACATTTTCAAGGTCATTTGTTCTTAAGATGGATTTTGACTTATATGTTAACTCAGCACTTTCGACATCTTTGCGGTCTGCCGTACCAAAAGCATTGGCCCAAATATTTTGTTCAATATTTAACCCCAATAGATCTTGAGTTTGGAGGCTTCGTGAGCCCTGTGAGGCCCCTGTTCCGTTCAGCTCGCCTTTAAAAGAGGTTCTCTTATACTCAACACTTGCAAGAGTCCCAGTTGTAAAGTTTTTGGATAAAAGTAAATTCGAAACAAGAGTTTCTTGTTTATCGTAGGGACTTGTTGAAAATGTGGACGCCTTGTCGAAGAGATAACCGCTGCTCATTGTTAAGTTCCACTGGTATGCGGATAATGCCTTTGCGACGGCAAGTCGAAGCGCTTGACTCTGAAGATTTGTTTCTTGAGTTTTTCTTCCTTGCTTGAGAACGAGTTCCGCAACGTCTTTTTGTGATAAAGTTAGACTCGGCTTGCAAGAAAGATCCTCAGTAAGGCCGAAGCAGGTGGCTGTAAACCCAAGGCAGAGAATGAGAGCGAAGGCCTGCTTTACCATATAACAGAGGTCCCTATTTCAAAGTTATTTTTTTGTAGGTCTGTAGTCGCGCTTCTGGCGGGGGCACTTTGGCGATAACTGTATGGACCGACAACGCCCCATTTTTTTGAGACCGCATACTCAAGACCGACACCAAGGCCAAAGAAACTATTTTGTTGGGTGAAGTTTGCGAGAGTGCTCTTGATGGCTGTTTGAGTATAGTTCACGAGCCCAAACTCTGGGCTAGCTAGAAAACTCCATTTTGGTGCCTGCTCAAGAGCCAGGCGATTGTTCCAAATGAGGCTGAGCAGGCCGGTGTTTAGGCGAGCGTCATCAAAGTTGTAGCCGTTTGGTGTGACCAATTGAGTTTTTTGAGTCAAATATCCAATGTGGGCCGCGAGCCCAGAGGACCACGAAACATTTTGTTTTTTTAAGGCATTTAGCAAGAAACCTACTTCGATAGAGGGCATTGTGCTTGCTCCGTAATCTTCGAGAGCAAAGGTCGCACTCGAAACTCGTCCCGTGCCGAGCGGTTTAAAACTTTGCAGTTTGAATGCAAATGTCCATAGCCAAGGGCGATTGCGTAATTCGGGGGCGGGATCCTGCAACTTTAAAAAACTTTGAACGTTTGCTTGTTGGGCATCTGAGGCTTGAATAGTTTTTTTATAAGCCTTTTGGTCAATAGAAGAATTTTCTTGAATGGCCAACTCACGTGGCGAAAGCTCGGCCAGAGCCGGTAATGTGGCAAGTAAGGTTAAAAAAACAGCGCAATTAAATTTAGTCATTAAGAATCTCCACTCCCCATCCAGGGGTTAGACAACCAGGATATAGTGAGGCATGAATGGACCAAGTATCATCGGTCAGATTGTAACTCGTTAGCCCACCTTGAACAACGATAGAAGCATAAAGTTGATTTGAAAGTGGTTCAAAAAATAAAGAGCGCAGAAGGATCGGGGCTTGTTGTTGTGTTTTGTTAATCTCGACCATGCTGCTCAGTGCTGCCGCGTATTCGACTTTTTTATGGGCGGATACCTTTAACTCAGAAGAGATTTTCATTAAATGAAGAAGGCCCGTTTTGACATAAAATTGTCCACGATCGCTTATGCTGATATTTTCCTCGACGTAGGCAATATATACAGTTTGGTCTTTTTCGAAGACTCCAAACGGAAGGTGCAGATCATTGATATTCCCCTGGAGCGAGGCAATTTCTGTGGTGCGGCCATTGTTGAGGGCTTTTAATTTCCAGGACTCTCCGGGGAGACCTTCAAGCCAGAAAAAAGTTCCCTGGGGAGTCACATAACCGAAAAGCTGATGGTGCCGACTTCGCCCCGGAGAAGGGAGACTCGTGGTTTTGCCACTTTTAAGTGAGTAAAATTTTTGAGTGAGAGTCCCGCTTTGTGTCCCCTGATCCAAAACGATCCAAGTATCACGAACAAAACGTGGATTGGAGCTTGTTCTTGCGCTGAATGGAAGAGCAACTTTTCCTTTAGCGGGAAGGTTTTGAACGATGTAGGTTCCCTTGTCGTCCGGATACACAATGGCGTTACGACTTAGGTTTGCGTCAGCCATTTTGATAGGAAGTTTCAGCTGATTGTAGATAAATTGATTTGGTTCGTCAGAGTATTTCGAAAGAATCTCTAAAACTCCATCCTGCTTGAGAAGATCCACGTCTGCTTTGTAAAAAGCCCAGGGAGAGGTCATGCTTCCGAGTTGCGCCTTTACCAACAAACTTGAGTCCCGCCCATTGCTTAACAGCGGAACGGGGGCTTTGACATCCAAGGCGCGAACCCCATTTGACGAGAAGAAGCGTATACCCGGCATGGGATAACTTTCGACGACATCGGCGCGAAGGGTGTTCAGCATCGAATTGCGAGATGATTGATCTAGACAATAAATCCGAGCAACCTTTTCTTGAGTACCTGGATCTGGAGAGGGAGAGGGCTCATTGGGCGGCACAGGTGTCGGGCTTGGTTTTTCTGTTTGTTCGCCGGGAGCATCATGAGCCGGAGGTGGCGGAGCATTAAGAGGCACGGAGGTCGAAGAGGTGCATGCTGCGAAAAAGAGGATCATAAGGCCATGGGCGATAAAACCAGAAATGCGGGTAAAATTGAGCATATGCATTGCCTCATAAATGGGATTTTCTAGTCTCCAACAGATAGTCCCGCCTAGGCCTGATGTCAACCTCAGGCCGGTCTGGAAAGGTGCCTTCCTAGGGGTTATGAAAAGATAACATTGATAGTTCGCTCAAAGCCGGTTTAGGATTTTAAAAAAGTCGTCTAGTAAAGGATACTTATGAGAATTTCAGACATGTCGATAAAAAACCCGGTTTTTGCCTGGATGCTCATGGCGGGGTTGATTATATTTGGCGGGATTTCCTTTTCAAGGCTTGGTGTTAGCCAATTGCCAGATGCGGACTTTCCGGTTCTCACGGTTTCTATAACTCTGGAGGGGGCGGCGCCGGAGGTGATGGAAAGTACGATCGTTGATCCGATTGAAAACGTTTTGATGACCGTTGAGGGGATCAAGAGTCTTAAGTCCTCGAGTAAAAATGGCAGCGCAAATATCACTATTGAGTTTGATCTCGGGAAAAGTATAGATACGGCCCTGCAGGAGGTGCAGACAAAGGTTTCTCAGATTCAGAGGATACTTCCCAAAGATATGGATCCGCCTACTTACACGAAATCAAATCCTGATGATCAACCCATTATTTGGCTGGCGCTGACCTATGACAAAGATGACCCTTTGTTTATGATGAAATATGTGCGGGATTACCTTCAGGACCGATTTACGACAATTCCCGGAGTAGGCAACCTCAATATTGGTGGTTATACAGAACCCACCGTGAATGTCTGGGTTCGACCTGAAACCTTGCCCCGCTACAATATCTCTGTAAATGACATTATGAACGCCGTTATCAACGAACATAAGGAAACCCCCGGTGGTCAGATTGATGAGCAGAAAAAAGTTTATAATGTTCGAACCATGGGCGAGGCGCGAAGTCTTGAGGATTTTGGTCGCTTGGTTATTTCGCAGCGGTCGGGGGGGCGAGTTGCGGATCCGACGAACATAGTTCAACTCAATCAAGTGGCAAAAATAGAGCAGGGGCTTGCAAACATTAAAAATCGTGCCCGATTTAATGGACAATTGGCATTGGGGCTGGGCATTCAAAAACAGCGAGGATCAAACGCTGTCGAGGTGGCAAAAGCTGTTAAAGCGAAGATGGAGGAGATTCGCGGAGATCTACCAAAGGGCATGGCTCTCCATGTGAATTTCGATAGCACTCGTTTTATTGAGCAATCTGTTCACGAAATGAATAAACACTTGGTGCTCGCGATCATTTTGACATCTTTAGTTTGTTGGATATTTTTGGGGAGTTGGTCTGCGACCTTCAATGTCTTGCTTTCGATTCCGACCTCGATCATGGGCGCTTTCATTGGACTTTATTTCTTTGGTTTTACATTAAATACTTTCACGCTGCTGGGTTTAACGTTGGCGATTGGTATCGTTGTCGATGACGCGATTATGGTCTTAGAGAATATTTTTCGCTACCAAGAAAAGAAATTTGGGAGAATTGAGTCGGCAATCCTGGGGTCTCGCGAAATCGCGTTTGCCGCGATGTCCGCTTCGGTCGCTGTTATTGCGATCTTTTTGCCCGTGGCTTTTATGAAAGGAGTTATCGGAAAGTTTTTCTTGCAGTTCGGAGTGACAATTTCGCTCGCTGTTCTCTTATCGCTGATTGAATCATTAACGATCACTCCCATGCGCAGTTCAACATTGGTGCATGCAGGGGAACGCACCTCTCGAATTGGACGCCTGTTTGATTCTTTAATGGACTTGATGCGTGTGTTTTACGAAAAGACTCTTCGATGGACTCTCAGGTATCGAATTTTAGTACTTGCCGCCAGCATTGCATTTTTCGTGGGTTCATTTTATATGGTTAAATTCGTCAACAAAGAATTTACACCGACTCAGGATATGAGTTTGTTCATGGTTCGAGTTCAGTTG
>JAMIQD010000099.1:0-2483 GCA_035914755.1 Pseudobdellovibrionaceae bacterium
ACCACAAGAAGCATCCTCGCGAACGTCTTGCCAACTCCAATGGTTAAAAACGAGCTCAGCAGCGATGAAAAAGTCCAAAAAATCTCCGAAAAGTTTTCTGAAATCATGGAGATTTTGGGGATGGATTTAAAGGATGACAGCTTACGGGACACTCCCAAACGTGTGGCTAAAATGTACGTGAATGAAATCTTCAGCGGCCTCAATCCAGAAAATTTTCCGAAGATGGCGGTCATTGATAACAAAATGGAATACGATCAAATGATTTGTGTTTCAGGCATATCCAGTCTGTCGGTTTGTGAGCATCATTTTTTAACCATTGATGGTCTTGCGACTGTAGCCTACATTCCCAACAAAAAAGTTATTGGGCTCTCAAAAATCAATCGCATCGTACAGTTTTTTAGTCGTCGGCCTCAAGTTCAAGAGCGACTTACCAAGCAAATTGCGGACTGTCTTCAGTATGTTTTAGGAACAGAGCACGTCGCCGTCTATATCGATGCCAAACACTACTGCGTGATTGCCCGTGGGATCGAGGACACTGCAAGTTCAACAGTGACCACCGAAGTTCGGGGTCACTTCCGTACCAAGGTTCAGACTCGCGAAGAATTCCTACGTCAGTGCAAGCGTATTAATTCGTAAGAGCTGTTTGCAAAAGCTCTCTTGAGTTTTTTGAAAGCTCTTCGTGAGCTAGCACACCTTTGATTTCTGTAAGTGCCAATTGTTTGAGTACAGGCGGAAATTTCTTAACGAAATTAAAAGCACCGCAGAGCCTTGATGCGACCTGCGGATTTTTGGCATCCACCTTTAAAATCATTTCAGCTAAAAACGCATAGGCATTGTAGTCTGTCGTGTGAAACCGAGTGTAGTTTTGAGTAAAGCCCCGGATCAACGAATAGACGTTATTCGGATTCGAAATATTAAAGCTGGGATGGGTGACCAAACTTTGCACAACCTTGAAGGTGTCTTTGTGTGAGGACAGCGCCTGGGTGCTAAACCACTTGTTAAGAACAACAGAGTCTCCATGCCATTTCTGATAAAAGTTCTTTAAGGCAATTTCGCGATAAGAGTGATCACTTCCAACGAGCAGCTCTAGTGCCGCTAGTTGGTCTGTCATATTTTTGGCCGTCTGGTATTGTTGAACAACGATTTCGGTCATAGCCGGATCTTGAGTTTCCTGAAGAAAGCCTAGAGCCATGTTCTTTAGCGCGCGGTGTCCGAAAACTTTTGAGTCGCGACTGAGGGGTTGGACATCATGGTACTTATTGTAGATCTCTAAAAACTTCTGTTTGTACATCGAAGCAATAGCACCGCGAATGGCTTTGCGTGCTTCGTAGAAGGCCTTTGCATCTAGGACTTCATGCTCTTGGGCGAGCAAGGTATCCGTGGGCAGCTGAAGCATTTGTGACTTAAAATCAGCGGCTAAGCTTGCATCGTCTAAAATGTGTCCAATGCTTTCGATATAGAGGTTGTCCACTTCAAGAGCTTTTCCAGCTTGGCTATTTTTGATCAGATTTGCAAAGAGCCGTAGGCTTACTTTCTGAGCGGCTTCGCGGCGATTGAATTCGTCCGAGTCCTTTGCGAGCAGAAAATAGAGGTCTTCAATGCGCTGGTCCCATTTTAAGTTTACGGGAGCCGAGAATTCTCTCAGAATTGAAAGGATGGGTCTTTCGCTGACATCTTTAAAAATAAAGGTTTCGACTTCAGTTTTGAGCTCAAGCAAATTTTTTCCATCGCTATTCACAGTCGCTTTTTCGCAGCGAATAGGTATTTCTTGTCCTTGTGACTTTAAAAGCCCCAGCATAAGTGGAATATGAAAAGGTCGCTTTTCTGGTTGTCCAGGAGTCGGAGGGCAGGACTGAGCCAGTGTCAGATGAAATTCTTGTTTTTGACTGTCATACTTTTCAGAGACAATGACTTGGGGAGTCCCAGACTGTGAATACCACAGCTTGAATTGTGTGAAATCAACATTATTGGGTTCAAAGATGGCGGCAGCGAAATCATCTGTCGCAACAGCCTGTCCATCATGTCGTTTAAAGTACTCTGCCATTCCTTTTTTAAAGCCTTTACGGCCAACGATTGTTTGCATCATGCGAATAACTTCGGCGCCCTTTTCATAAATTGTGGCCGTAAAAAAGTTATCCACGGCCATGCAAGACTCGGGTCTTACAGGGTGAGAGTTCGGGCCCCCATCTTCGGGAAATTGACGATCTCTGAGGGAGTCGACGTCCAAAATTCTTTGTACAGATCTGGAGGTCATATCTGCAGAAAATTCTTGATCGCGAAACACAGTGAGTCCCTCTTTGAGACTCAGTTGAAACCAGTTACAGAGGGTCACCCTGTTTCCAGTCCAATTATGAAAGTACTCATGAGCAACCACGGACTCAATTGCTTGAAAGTCCGGATCGGTTGCCGACTGAGAATCCGCAAGAACCAAGCGAGAATTAAAAATATTGAGGCCCTTATTTTCCATCGCACCGGCATTAAAG
>JAMIQD010000100.1:0-7101 GCA_035914755.1 Pseudobdellovibrionaceae bacterium
CCCGCATGACCGACGGACTTGGTTTTTAAGATTCGACGAACACGGGCCACCACATCGTGACTTGTCACCCCAGAGGGTTTTCGCACCAAAATCAAACCATGAAATGAACTCATTTGTTTTTCTTACGCTCTTCCTCGAGGTCCGCAAGAATCCTCTCGACTTTAAGAATTTGCTCGGTATTCGAGTCCGCAAGAAAGGTCAATTTGGGGCAATAGCGCATCTTAAGCTCTTTGCCGATAAAATTTTGAACCTCAAAAGCACGCGATTGCAAGAGCTCAACAGTCTCTTCCAAATCGTTCTCATTTCCTAATAAACTGATATAGACCTTAGCCGTTCGCAAATCAGCGGGCATATGAACCCGGGCCACCGTGACCAGACCAGGAAGAGGCAATTTAAAACCAGAAATTAGAAACTGAGCGACGGTGTGCTGAATTTCTCTTTCAACCCGAGCCACTCGGCGCCCGTCACCCGTATTTTTCATTATGGGTTTGCCTCATGGCTTAGCTCGCGCGCAACCTCTTCTTTGATAAAGGCTTCGATCGCATCACCCACTTTAAGGTCATTGAAATTCTCAATGCCGATACCACATTCAAATCCAGTCGCCACTTCTTTTGCATCGTCTTTAAAGCGCTTCAAAGAAGAAATCTTTCCTTCGTAAACGATCTTTCCGTCACGAATGAGGCGAGCCATATTCGACCTCTGAATTTTACCATCAACAACGAAACATCCACCGATTGTGCCGACTTTAGGCACAGTGAAGGTATTTCGAACCTCGGCCCGACCCATCACTTTTTCGACGATATCTGGAGTTAACAGACCCGACATGGCTTTTTTGAGGTCATCCACGAGTTCGTAAACAATCGAGTAGGTTCTGACATCAACACCTAAACGCTTTGCTTGAGCCTGAGCTCCTCCATCCGGACGAACATTAAAGCCAATGACAATTCCTTTCGCCGTGTTTGCAAGAAGAACATCCGACTCACTCACTCCGCCCACAGCAGAGTGAATAATTTTAGTTTTCACCTCAGCCGTCGCAAGCTTCTGAATCATTCCGCTCACGGCCTCTAAAGATCCATGAACGTCAGCCTTCAATACAATCGCCAACTCTTTAACATCGCCTTGGGTCACCTTTGAGAAAATATCTTCTAAAGACATTTTCGAAGCAGGCACAAACTCAGACTTTTTAGCTTGGTCCGAGCGAAGCTCAGAGACCTTAACTGCTGTTTCTTCGTCTTTAACGACGTCAAAACGATCTCCAGCCGCTGGTGTTCCCTCAAGTCCGAGGACTTCCACGGGAATACCAGGACCTGCAGATTGAACTCTCTCGCCCTTGTCATTAGTCAATGAGCGAACTCGTCCCTTGATGGCGCCCGCAACAAGGTGTTGTCCCACTTTGATGGTTCCATCTTTAACGAGTAGGGTTGCAACATTGCCCCGTCCCTTTTCCATTTTTGCTTCGATCACAAGACCTGTGCCAGATCTATCTGGATTTGCTTTGAGATCTTGAACCTCCGCCACCAGATGAATATTCTCGAGTAATTCTTTAATGCCCGTTTTCTTCAGAGCAGAAACCTCTACGAAGATAGTGGTTCCGCCCCACTCCTCAGGCACGATTTGTAACTCAGTCAATTGTTGCTTAATGCGATCGGGATTAGCTCCCGGCTTATCAATCTTGTTAACCGCGACGATAATTGGTACACCCGCAGCCTTGGCGTGATTGATAGCCTCTGCCGTTTGTGGCATCATTCCATCATCCGCGGCGACAACAATCACCGCGATATCCGTTGCATTCGCTCCCCGCGCCCGCATTGCCGTAAAGGCTTCGTGGCCCGGAGTATCTAAAAAGGTAATCAAAGAACCATCGTCCAAAGTCACGCTGTAAGCGCCGATATGCTGGGTAATTCCTCCAGCCTCCCCTGCAGCAACATTGGCCTTGCGGATAGCATCGAGCAAACTTGTCTTTCCGTGATCGACATGACCCATAATCGTAACGACAGGAGGTCTCGAAATCAACGTCGCCTCAAGATTGCCAAAGGCAGTTTCGGTAGCCACATCTTCTGCGGTCTTAAATACGTTTTGAGCTTCCCAGCCAAACTCAGGAAGAATCAAGGCAATTGTATCAAAATCTAAAGAGGTGTTCATGCTAGCCATCACACCATTTTGCATCAAAACTTTTATCAACTGAGGAGCTTTCACTCCCATTTCTATCGCCATATCACTCAGTTTCATCGTGCTATTCACTTTTAACACACGCTTGAGTGCTTTCGGAGTGGTGATTTGAGTCTTAAGAGCCACTCGATCTAACATGCCCTTCTTCTTCTTCGGCTGAAAGACCATTTCTCGTTTACGGAACTCAACCGCATTGAAATTGGAAATTTGCTCTTCTTGTTCTCGCTCTTTCGCAGAAGGTCCCGCAGGAACTGGAGCCGCCCCACCGCTACCAAAACGCTTCTTTTTATCTTCAAACTTACGGCGTTCTTCTGCCGCTGCCGGATCATCAATAAACTCAGGTTGAGCTTGTGCAACAAAACCTGCTCGCAAAGTTCGACTTTGCCCTGGACGCGGAGGACCACTGAATCCTCCCGTTCTTGGACCTGTACCAAACCCACGATCGCCGGCACCGCCGGCTTGTCCGCCACGATCGCTTGGCCCTGAACGCTGCGGAGCTTGCTGAGAAACTCGAGATAAGTCCATGCGACCAATAATATTCTTACGACCAATGCTTGGTGCGGCCGTCGCGGCACTGGCAACCCCACTGCTGCCCACTGTAACTTCTTTTTTTCGAGCTAACGGGGGAGCTGCGGCCGCAGGAGCTGCTGTGGCTACGATTGGCGCCGGAGTTTCAACAACAGGGGCTTCGGCCTCTACCGAAACAACCTCCGCTGGTTCTGCTTTTTTTGCGGATGCGGCAGCTATTGGCGCCGCGGTTTCAATCGAAGCCGCCGCGACAGAGACCTCCTCTTGCGCGGCCTTCTTTCGAACCACTTTGGACACTTTTGACCTCTCGGCCTCGTCCGCTTCGATATCTATGGAGGATTTTACTTCAGGAAGAGTTTCTTCTTCAGACGCCGCCGTTGCTTTTCGGCGGACCACTGTCGATTTCGCTGCAGCCGTAGCTGTCGCCGCCTCTGGAGCCGGGGCCGCTACTTTTTTTGCAGGGGCTTTGCGAGTCGCTGTCTTTTTGGGTTTAGCATCATCGACCGACTTGCCGCCACCACTGAGTTTTACTTTAATTTGCGCCAGAACTTCCGGTTCAATTTCAGACATATGACTCTTAATGGGCAGGTGCCATTCTCGAATCTTGTCCATTAAAGCCAAGGGAGTCATTCCGATTTCTTTGGCAAATTCAAAAACTTTTGGATTACTCAAATTTATCTCCTAAATAATATTTCTATCTTACGTTGCTGGCCACCACGAAGGGGCCAGCTCCTGCGCCTAACAAGTCAGGCTACTCTCCGCCTTCTTGCGCTCCCAGTTTTTGCAGTTCTTCTTTCAAACGCTGATCAGCCTGTTCTTTTGCAGAACCACCAGAGGCCTTGCTTTCTTTCGCCGCTGTCGGTGCTGTCGGTATTGGCAATCCTTCGCTTTCGTATTTCGCAATCAGAGCTTTTGCATCGCCAATCAGCTTTTCAGCTCGCTCAGAGTCGTCGTACCCAGGAATTGTCATAATCTCTGCCTCTGTTGCACTTGCCACTGACTGGAAAGAGCCAAAACCAGATTGAAAAATATTTTGAGCCATTGTCTGACTCATTCCCGGAAGTAACATCAAATTGAATATGGACTCAGCCGTGCGAGACGCAGCAGAGGATTCAGAAATAATATCCAACTTCCAAGTAGTAAGCTTTGCGGCCAAACGAACGTTTTGTCCTCGTTTGCCGATCGCAAGACTCAGCTGACTATCCGGAACAACCACTTCCATTTCTTTATTTGCCTCGTCCACAAAGACGCGAGAAATTTCTGCTGGTGCCAGGGCATTACAGGCAAATCGAGTGACATCTTCGTCCCAAGGAACGATATCAATTTTTTCACCACGAAGTTCTTGTACGATATTCTGAACTCGTGATCCCTTCATGCCAACACAAGCTCCGACTGGATCAACTGAGTTGTCTTTCGAACGAACAGCGATTTTTGCTCTCTGACCTGGCTCACGTGCGGCACTCATAATCTCAACTACGCCATCGTAGATCTCTGGAACTTCCATCTCAAAAAGCTTCATCAAATAACGTTCATCCGCTCGCGACATAATAATCTGTGGACCACGAGTTGTTTGTCGAACCTCAGCGAGATACCCTTGAATGCGATCGCCGGGCTTATAAGACTCACCAGGAATCTGTTCTCGTGGGGGAATATAGGCCTCTGTGCGGCCCAGATCGACAACGATAGCGCCTTTTTCTACTCGGCGCGCGATACCTGATGCAATTTCACCTTTTCGCTCTTCAAATTCATTAAAAATAATCGACCGTTCTGCATCACGAACTTTTTGCATAATGATTTGTTTTGCTGTTTGCGCAGCAATTCGACCGAGTTCGCCGGCATCCATCTTGATACCAATAGAGTCTCCCTCTTGCGCCTGCGGGTCTAGCTTCAATGCCTCGTCCATCGGAATTTCGACCTCTTCGTCGATGTATTTTTCTCGAGGCACAACCTCTTTAAACTGAAAAAGTTCCACTTCGCCCGTATCATCGTTATAGGTGGCTTCAATCTCGCGATAAGTTCCATATTTTTTGCGGGCCGCAACAAGCATTCCTTGAGTGATCGCCTCGACCACCACTTGCTTGTCGATTCCTTTGTCTTTACCGACTTGCTCAATAACGCGACTGAGATCCGTAAACATATTATCAGCCATTGCACTAACCTCTTTTGTTATTTCTTTTGTCCCTTAGTAAGTTCAAAAACAATTTTAGACTTTTCGATTGCAGACAACGGAATATTTACTTCCATATCTTTCACTTTAAAATTCAGTTTCTTTCCATCGAAAGACTTCAAAACATCTTCAATTTGTTTGGCATTTTTAAGTTTTTTATCAACCACGCCATAATTCTCAAAAGATCCCGTCGTCTTAACCCAAATCTTGCGCCCGACTGCTTTTTCAAAGTGCCAAGGACGGCGCAACCAACGGTCTAAGCCTGGAGTGGAGACCTCAAGATAATAAGTCTCTCCCGGGATCACATCATTTTCATCAAGAAGAGTATCTAGAGCCCGAGAAACTTTGGAGCAATCATCGATGCCCACGCCGCCGGGCTCTTCGCTATCTACCGCGCCCAATGGAACTTCTTTATCGATAAAAACACGTAGAGTGCGGCCCTTGCCGATGCCTACAAACTCGATGTCGTAAAGTATGCAGCCTTCTTGCGCCGCCACGTCTTGCGCCATCTTTTCAACTCTGTCCATCCACGGCGGATTAGTTGATGGATTTGATGATGGATTTGTTTCGGTCATTAACCAACGTCTTTCGCTAATAATAAAAAAAGGCCCAACTCGGGCCTTTCGACTGCAGAAGTTAGCAAAAAACTCCAAGAAGAGCAAGGGTTTATCGCAAAGTATATAACCAGGCCGTGCCACCACCAGGGTAGTAATTGGGCCGCACCCCCATGCGGCAAAACCCCAAAGACTCATAAAGGCTCCAGGCCCCCCTATTTTCGCTATGAACCTCTAACCACAGTTCTTTATCGGCAGGCTTAATAACAATAATATGACTTAGGAGGCTCCGCATTAATCCCTGCCCCCAAAACTCAGGATGACTTGCGACCACCGATATCTCCCAGGCCACGGGGGTAACTCGGTAAAGCACAAAGTTGACGAGACGCTGACTGTGAAAGGTCCCCCACCCCTCCGTCGAATAAAACTCTTCACGCAGCGTTTCTGTGGGCCACTGAAATCCGACCAAGTCTCGGTGACGGCGATATAAATCTGAAACTACTTGCTGAACACGCCCCTCATCTGAGGGTTGCAAAGGGCGCATTTCATAACTCACTGGGGCCCCAGCTTGCTGTTTGTGCTCTCGGCGAGGATGTTGCGCACCTTGTATTTTCGCTTGATAATTTCAAACCACGCTCTGGTTCTTTCCTCAAGCTGCTGTTGAGCCAAAAAACTCTTAATGTTGTCTTTGAAGCTTGCAAAAGGAAGCTCGCCGAATTTCAAGCGATTTTTATCATAATAAGCCAAGGCTTCACTGTCACTTATGACGCCCACCATGGAGCTTGTTTTAAACCGAATGAACTCTTTGGCCGACAACTTTTGACCGACAAGTCTTTTAAGCTCTGCGGAACTCACCTCAATAGCCTGCCAAGAAAGCATGCCCTCCATGGCTTTTTCGACCTTCCGCACAGCCTCTTGCACCTGATCCTCGCTCACCCGCGCTACCGAAAAGTTATCGGCTTCACGGTGAACGACGATCTCCAAAAGCACGGCGGTCAACTCATTGACCATAGCGGGGTCGCCGAGCCGTAGCTCGGCTGGCTGGGCTTTGTCTTTTTGCGGAAAAAGAACGCGATCAATCGCTGCAGAAATCTGCACTTCGCGACTCGTGACGACCCGGTCGCCAACCTGCCCCACCGATTGCGAAACGACACGGCTAGCAGCCACCAAAAAAAATGCCAACAGAATAACCAGAGTTTTTTTCACATACCCAGGATGACACTAGAAGAAAAAAAAAGAAAGCCCTTATGAGGTCGTCATAAGGGCTTGGTGGTCAAAAATCATTTGCTAGAACTTAGAAGTTTATTTTCGCAGCAAGTGCCACTGTGTAGTAATTCAACTCCTCCAGAGGAGTTCCTCCGCTAGGCATAAGTCCAGAGGTAAAGACTGGCAAATTGCTCA
Organism: Pseudobdellovibrionaceae bacterium; assembly: GCA_035914755.1. GTDB lineage: Bacteria > Bdellovibrionota > Bdellovibrionia > Bdellovibrionales > Bdellovibrionaceae > JACMRP01. The sequence goes on from JAMIQD010000100.1 coordinate 6,820, forward strand.
CGCGATTGGTGAGATTGAACATATAACGATATTCAAAGCCAAGTGCGAAGTTCTTATTGAATTCCAAATCTACTCCCGCTGTCACACCCAAATCAAGAGCGTGGGAGCTACTAGAAGAACCCATCTGCGGTTGTCCCATATAAACCACATCCCTCCATGTATATTGACGATAACTGTAAGAAGCCAGACCGCCAAACACCGGACGAACCATTCCAGACATCAACTGATACTTAGCCGCAATACCCGCCTGATACTGATCCGCATCGATCACTTTTGGGTAAT
>JAMIQD010000101.1:0-4382 GCA_035914755.1 Pseudobdellovibrionaceae bacterium
CGCTTTTTACTCAAGCAGAAGCAGAGCGATCTCTCGATTTTTTTGAGACGGTGCCTTTTCATCACTCAAAGTCGATTGTTGGGGGAATTCAATTTGAATTCAGGTATGCGGGCCATATCTTGGGTGCGGCCTCTGTCATTATTCATGCGGGCGAGCGCAAGCTTGCCTTTACAGGGGATATTGGGCGCCTTGATGATAGAATTTTTTACCCTCCGGAGCCTCTTCCTGAAGCTGACTATATTATTACAGAATCCACTTATGGAAATAGACTTCATAATAAAACAGATGTGCTAGATGAGCTCGCAGAGATTATTAATGAAACTTTTCATAAGCGAGGGGTGATTTTGATTCCGGCCTTTGCCGTCGGACGAGCCCAGTCTTTAATCCACTCTCTGTGGCTGCTAAAGAAGCAAAATCGTATCCCGCACTTTCCGATGTTTTTAAACAGCCCGATGGCAACGAATGTGAATGAATTGTTGGGTCAGCACAAAGAACTGCATAAAATTAGCAGTGCGGAGTGCGAAGAGTTTTGCCGTGTTGTTAAGTATGTTCAAAAGACAGAAGATTCAATTGCCCTTAATAAGAAAAAGGGGCCGATGTTGATTATTTCTGCGAGCGGCATGCTTACGGGAGGGCGAGTGCTGCATCACTTGGAGGCCTTTGCTCCCTTTCCAGAAAATACAATTTTGCTGACAGGATATCAGGCAGCAGGTACCCGCGGTGAGACCCTTGCGAATGGTGGAATTGAAGTAAAAGTACACGGTCGTTATGTCCCCATTCGTGCGAAGGTGAAGAATTTGGATAATATGTCTGCCCATGCCGACTATGGTGAAATTATTGAATGGCTTGGCCGATCAAAACTTAGACCTCGTCGTGTTTTTGTTACTCACGGTGAGGCTTCAGCCTCGGATGAACTTCGTCGCCGCCTGAGCGAGAAGTTTGATTGGAACTGTTATGTGCCTGAGCCGGGCGAAAAGGTGATTCTAGATTAATGTTTTCTCAGTTCGAACATGTCTACTTCTGAGACATCAATTTTTAAAATATCTGATCTAAAATAAGACGAAGCATTGGCAATAATAAATCTCTCTTTACATGCCAAACACTTTCTCATTCAATAAAGACTGGGTCTTATTCGGCAGGGGAGCTTCATTTGAAAATCAGTATGGTGATTGCTTTGAGTCTAATTATGACTGGGTGCTCTCTTTTGGGTTCTAAATCAAAACTGACTCCTGAAGTGGTTGCAAGCTGTTTTAGTGACGGCGAGGACCAAGAGGCCTACTGCAAAGCCCAGAGGACCAACGAAGAAGGAAAAATCGTGGTCACTCGTTGCATTGGCTCTAAAAACCAAGAGGCGAGGCTCGAGCTTCGCGGCAAATGCGTTGAGAAGATTTGTTCTGAGGGTTCTAATACAGACTGTCATGTCCGAGGGGAATTCTCGGTCTTAGAGCAATATGCTGAACTTGCAACCGCTAAATTATTTTCGTCAGAAGACTCGATCAAAAAGAAGGGAACAAAGTCGAGTACTAGCAAAAGTCGAGAGCGATCGCTAGCAAGTGTGGCTCCGCCAGTCCTAGCGCCAGAAGCGTCAGCGGTGGCAGCTGTTTTGACGGAGACCACGGCAACGGGATCGCCAGCAGCATCTAGTTCAGTGGCTGCCACATCGGCGTCGGAGCCGCAACCCGTATCTGCCAAAAAAGAGACGGTTGTTGAAAAGAAACCAACTGAAGCACCCGCAATGAATCTAGTTCTAAAACCAATTAAAAAACCGCGAAGTGTAGCAAGTGTATCTAAGGGGCACGAAAAGGGATTTAAAAGGGTCTGCATTTCTAAGAGCGAGTCAACAGCTCCGCAGATTCTTCGTGGGAAGTGTGCGGTTCGGACTTGCGCAAAAGGTAAATGCACCTATCAGGGGCGCAAAGAGATGTTTGATTGGGTAGCTAGCAACAAATCAATTGATTAACAGATACCCTCTAATACTGCCGGCAGGTCGGTGTAAATGTCTCAAGCCCCCAGCGCTGAAGTGTGTTGGCGTGGGGGTCAGAAACAAGGCGACCACCAAGGGCTAGATCGTGCAGTTCTGATAACGACATCGGGCGCCCTGGGCCGCCAACCTGTCTGTTAATGTCGCACCACTCGAACAGACGATTTTCCATTTTTTCGGTGCGAGTCCGTCCTATGATTTGTTCAATCATCTCTTTCATTTCTCCGCGGTACTCTGCATACCCAGGTATCTCTGGCAAAAGATGCAGGTGCTCAAAATAATTGATAAGTCTTTTGTCTCGAGTGGGTGTAGAGTAACTGTCATACTCGCTCGCATTAAAACAAAAATTTTGATTGTCTTTGATTTTCTTTACTTGAAAAGCAAAGACACCGTCGTTGACAGCTTCGGCGCGGTCCCATGAGGCATAGCAGACGAGAAGTAAGGATCGCTGAATTTTTTCATGCGCTGTTTCGGGGCGAATTGCCAAACGACTCTGGGTCCACTCATAAAACTTTAAACCGCTCATGCTAAATTCTTGCGCCTTCGCAAATTGCTCAAGACTGTAGTGAGGAAGTGTCGAGTCTGAAGCTTTATACATTTGCGGTTGTTTGAAGCGGCGAAAACCATCGATATTTTGACGGCCCTTGATTTTTAGATCTCCAGGAACGTAATTAGGGAACATATCAACACGGCTCAAAACGCGAACGGCACGAGGGACGGTGGAGTATTGAATAATTGTCGTTCCTCCCTCGGTAACATCAACAACCTGATAAACGTGAGTGCCTGTCGCCAGATAGATACTTCCAGGTGTTAAACTCTCTCTGGTAATTTCAATTGGGTAGGTATCGTTAGCGAGGGTGCTTGAGCTTGTCATATCCATGACATAGTTTAAAAAGGCGAGAAATCGTTCGCGAGAGTTTTTGATTCTATCAAATTTAGCCGTCTCATTTGTTAAGAGGCCAGAAGTTCCATCAACTTGTTTGATGGCGAAGGGCAGATTATTTTCATAGGCATAGATCATCCGCATCGCGTAAGCTGAATCTGCGCAGTCCGTTGAGGTGTTTGGGTAGGCACCGGTTTTCCAGAAAACATCGGGAGCAAATTTTTCTTTTACCCAGCGGGAGTAGTTCGCTTCGTCTTCGGTTGTCCACGCCTGAGAGTGCCCCCAGACCGCCGCTTGGCTAAGCGGGAGTTTTAATAAAATTACCAAAAGAAATAACGTCCATGATGTGGTTTTCATGGGCGTGTTGTATCACAAGGATCGCTGAGCTGCTAGAGAAGTGCGCTTGTGATAAATATTTACAAGGTGCTTATGGCGCAGGCAAGCGCTACTCAGGCTTTAAATAGCCCCTCTTCATTTGATCCCGCTCTATGGACCTAAAGAGGGCGCCGAAGTTTCCTTCGCCGAAAGAGTAGTGATTTTTGCGCTGAATGATTTCAATAAAAATAGGGCCTATGATATTTTTTGTGAAAATTTGCAGAAGATAGCCGCCGCCATGCTCGGGAGTTTCGCCATCCACAAGAACGTTGTACTTTTTTATTTCAGCGTGATCTTCGCTGACCTGAGGAAATTTATTAAATATTTCTGCGTAATAGGCATCGTCGATATCTAGAGTTTCTATCTGTGAGTTCTCGAGAGCCTTCAGCGAAGAGAGAATGTCATTGGTCATAAATGCAATATGTTGAATTCCCGGGCCATTGTATTCTTCGAGGTACTCATTGATTTGAGACTTGGTTTCTTTTGCCTCGTTGATCGGAATACAAAAGGATTCGCATGGGGATTTTAATGCGTAGGAGGTAAGGCCCGTTTGTGCGCCCCGGATATCAAAGTATCGTACCTCGCTAAAGCCAAAAATGTTTTTATAGAAATCCGACCAGTCTTTCATGGTTCCATTGTAAACATTGTTGGTCAGGTGGTCGATGACAGTAAAGCCTTTGTCTTTTTGCAGGAGGGGTTTTTCTAAATTCGTAAAATCAAAGGCTGCGAAATTATTTTTGTCAGAGTTCTTTTCGACAAAATAAATCAGACTATCGCCAATACCGTAAATGGCAGGGATTGAAGCCCCGCCCATTTTTTTGTAATCGCCATTTGCGGGTTTTGCTCCGCGAGAGAGAGCTAGTTGATAAGCCTTTTCAGGATTTTCAAATCTCCAGCCCATGGAGCAAATGCTGGCGCCGTGTTTTTTTGCAAACTGGTGAGCAAAGGTTCCAGCATCGTGATTTAAGAAAAAATGAATATCGTTTTGCTTGAAATATTCGATGGATTTGCTTTTATGACGAGCCACCTTTGAAAAACCGAAGGCTAGAAATAACTTTTCTAAGTGTTCAGGCTTCTCACTCGTGAACTCGATAAAGTCTATTCCGATGAGGCCGATTTCATTTTTTAGCAATTCCATGAGTA
>JAMIQD010000102.1:0-2762 GCA_035914755.1 Pseudobdellovibrionaceae bacterium
GAGTTGCCGACCCCATTTTGTGACTAATTTTATTCTAGTCACATACTCATTTCCGGTAGAATTGTAAAAATGCTTCATTTTACGGATATTATTTTGAGTCTTCGTCCGTACTTTTCAGGTAGTGGTCAGTGGCGCCAACTTTCATGGAGTAATATATTAATCCACCATTAAAAACTGCCATTAACAAAAGTAACCCGATGATTGCTAAAGGCCAAGTGTGTATTTTTTGTTTTGTGTGTGTTTGTTTGGCCGTTGGGTCTTTCACGTGATACCTGTATTCTATTGATGTGCAATTTATTTCTGATAGACGAGATTCATTTCTGATTTGCGAACTTCCCCGCCTGTTTCAGCGACAATCACTTGCGCAACTGGTGCTGCACCCTCATACTTTGGTTTAGCAAACGATACAAAGAGCGAAATTACTTTAGACTCGCCGCCTTTGATAGCAAAATGACTCTCTGGAAAAATGTAGGTGAGACCCGATGAAGTGTTACCAGATATTGTGTAGTTCTTCACCTGGTCAGATCGATTGTGAACCTCCAGAAGTAGATAATTACTGAAGTTTCCGTTTGGGAGAATCGAGTAGGGCTCTGTCGATCGGCGAAGAAATCGCAGGTCTGTAGCTTCTCGAGTAGCAAGAGTATAAATGAAGGCGGATACGGCCATCGAGCAGATGATTGAATATACAACCGTTCGGGGGCGTAGCCATCTGGTTTTTCCTTCTTCGAGTTCTCGGCGTGAGCTTAGACGAATTAACCCGAGTGGTAGGTGAACTTTGGCCATAACGGCATCACAGGCGTCAATGCACTGGGTGCAATGAAGGCATTCCATCTGTAGTCCTTGGCGTATGTCAATTCCTGTAGGGCAAGTCTTCACGCACATGTTACAGTTGATACAATGGCCTAGGTTAGATCTAGCCTTACCCTTGCCCCGCGGTTCGCCTCGACTCTCATCGTAGATCACAAGTAAGGAATCGTGGTCGAGCATGACCGACTGAAGTCTAGCGTAAGGACAAGCGATCGTACACATCTGCTCCCGAAAGTAGCAGAAATCAAACATGATGGCGCCGGTCATCGCAATCATCAGCATGAATGGACCCGGATGCTCCACAGGAGAGCTTTGCATCCATAAAAGTAGTTTATCGCTTCCCACAAAATAGGCGACAAATGTATTGGCAAGAACAAAAGATACAGCAAGGAAAGCAGAATATTTCCCCATCTTGCGGACGAACTTATTGACCGTTAAGGGAGAATCATCTAGCTTCCTGCGAGCATTTTCGCTTCCCTCAAAGAACCTCTCAATTGGGCGGAAAACGAACTCAAGGTAGACTGTTTGTGGGCAGGCCCAGCCACACCAAGCGCGACCAAAAAGAGCAGTAATGGCTACTATTCCGAATGCAACGGTGAAAGCAAAGAAAAGCAATATAAGATTGTCGGTCGCAAAAAAAGTAACACCTAAAATAATGAATCTGCCGCCAAAAATATCGAGAAGAAATGCTGGCTTTCCGTAGATTCGCAAATGCGGAATCAGCACGTATAATGCGATTAGAAACCAACCTAAGATAGCTCGAAGTTTATACCAGTGTCCTTGAGACGGTATTGGGTATATCCATTTTCTCTTACCCTCTCGTGTTAGGGTAGATAGAACATCCTCTGGGCTTTCAAGAATTGAATCACTCACGTTATTTACTTGCTATGTGTCATTAGAGAGACACTTCGTGGTCCCTCATCTGCCAGATGACTAATCGAGTGGTGTAGGATCTGACTTTTCGCCTTGCGGGTCTCTACCTGGTTTGTGCGTGCCCTGGATGCTGCGCACAAACGACGCGACTTGCATCATCTCTTCGACGCTGAGCTGCTCTTTCCAGGCCACCATTCCTTTTTCTAATACGCCATCACGTATAGTTTTATAAATTGAATCGAGTGAGCCGCCATGGATCCAAAGGTCATCAGTAAGATTTGGGCCGATAATCCCACCACCTTCAGGTCCGTGGCAGGGAGTGCATTGAGTTGAAAATACCACCCTGCCTTTCCCAACGATCTCATCATTTTTGGCGAATGTCACAAGGTCCTTAAGCTCGGGGAAGTTTGATGAGTTTGGTTTCATGTTCGCTTTCATCATGGCGTCGAACTCCTCCTTTGCCATAGCATATTCTTGCTCTTTGGTTGGACCGTAATCTGTCAAATAATAAGCGGAGTAGAGAACAGCAAAAATGACAGAGAAAATGAAGAGCAGGGTCCACCATCGTGGCATGGGATTGTCGTATTCCATAATCCCGTCGTAACTGTGCCCCTCTATGACCTTATCTTCGTAATCTTGCGAGAACGTTCCCCCGGTCCGGCGCATTTTGTCTGGTCTATTATTATCTGACATCGGTTTCTACCCCAGCATCTTGATTGCCTACCGTTTTTTCGAGAGGCCCTTTTTCGAGAGGCCCTTTTTCGAGAGGCCCTTTTTCGAGAGGCAAGCGGGCCCAATTATCGACTTGTTCCTTTGATGTAAAAAAAACTAGCTTTACTATCACAGCGAGGAATACCGAGAAAAAAATTATAAGGCTTACTGCCGGAAGATGTTCCATTCTCCACCCTTGTAAATTGTTTCTAGTTCTTTCCAAGATTGCTTCCTGCAATTGGCGCAGTCTTGAGCGAGTTGTCTTCTAGGGTCTCCTCAATCCGAAAGTCAGTTCCAAGGCGCTGCAAGTAGGCGATGAGAGCAACAATCTCTTTTTTCTCATAGTCTTTAGTCGAATCAAAATCCTTCAA
>JAMIQD010000103.1:0-2208 GCA_035914755.1 Pseudobdellovibrionaceae bacterium
GGGCATGCACATGGGCACAATCTTGCGAGTAGTGTTTAGGATCAGGGCAGGGCACGGGACGATTCTGATAGCCCTCAAAATCGAGCCTTGCCTATACTCATGTTTTTTTTTGAGACCGTTGCTTAAGTGATCATGCTTGATAAAAACGCCCATTCTGCGATCTTTCGATTCTCGCTGGCCCCCTATGGGACGTCCCGCATATGCGGGCTTGAACGGATCGAAATCTCATCTAAGCGGCCTGTTTTTTCCAAGCAGACTGACTTAATCAACGATCTCATTTTTAACTAGCGGAGTTATTTGCAATGAAAGTCACTGCAACAATTGTTTTTGTATTCGGTCTTCTAATCGCTCTAGGCGGGATCATGGGCTTTGTCAAGAGTGGATCTCAAGCATCTCTGGTTTCCGGTTCTGTGTTTGGCTTGGCCTTGATTGTTTCAGCGTACTTCATATCTCAAGGAAAGATCGCTGCGCAATATATTGCCCTGAGCTTAACTTTCCTGCTCGACGCGCTCTTTACCTATCGCTATGCCAAGTCTCTCCACTTCTTCCCTGCAGGTTTCTTAAGTCTTGCCAGCCTTGCCGTCCTCATTGTGGTCGCGCTTAAAATCCGCAGAACTCTGAAGGTCAGATAATCATGGCAGCAGCTTTAGCCCCAACCTGGATTACTGCCTCTCCTCAGGAGAGAATTGAAGCGATCGAGAGGGTTATGCATTTCGATCTCTACCCCGCCGCTTTTACCTCAGAGGAACTCCGAGATGAAATTTTGTTGCTTGAGATCGATCTCAAGCTCCATCAATCGGACGGTTGGGATAAAGTGATTGCGGCAATCAAAGGGCAGAGGCGTATTGCCAGTTTCGGCCAGGGTTTATCCATTATCGAACAGTTTATAGAAATATTGGATTTGCCAAGAAATGAAACGATCCAACTTCTCAAAGAGCTACAGACTTTAAGACAGGAATGCGCACAGGAAGAAGAAAAGCAGCAAGCGAAAAAGGGCCTTCTAGAAAAAATCAGCGAAGAGTATCCGGTCCATCTCCGCATTTTGTCCGCAATGCCATATACAGAAGAGAGCATCGCCGCTATCCAAGCTCTCATCCCTCCTCTCGAAACGCAAATTAATGAAGCCGTTCAAGCAAAAGAGAGATTGAAGATTGAGATCAACGAAATCAACACCAAGCTCACCAAAGGGATCGGAAACAAAACGAGGCTCAAAGAGTCTTTGAAAATGAAAAAAACGGAAAAAACTTCCGCTGATACAACGATCCAAAAACTGAAAGAAGAAAAAAGGAAGTTGGAGTCACAATTGTTTACAAAGTCCCGCGAACTCCAGTTGTCCCTGGGTAATGCCTCTCATTTTCTAAAAACCTTTCTAGAAAGAAGCAAGAAACTGCGCGAAGATATTGCTTTATTTCAAGCCAGCATCGATGAAAAAAATAAGCGTATGGACGTGATCCAGCGCCTGATTCAAGACCATGTCATTTGGGGAAAGCTGGACCCTCATATCTTGGAATTACATGAACGTTGCACTGCTTTGAAACATGAGCAGGACAATCGTCTCTGCAGTCTGTCGTCTTAGAGTGCACCAAGGAATTATTGTAACAAAATCGGTAGACACACTGTTAGTGATCTCCAGGATAATAGGGCTCGACGTGCACAATAACATCGCGCACGGCAGGCCACTGCTTTTGAATTTCCATTCGCACGCGCTGGGTCAGGGCATGGGCTTTTTCGACAGGTAGATCCGGTGAAACTTCGATGTCGATTCCGATGTGGGCATCAGGACCATAGAGCTGGATTCTGATTTTTTCTGTGGCAAGCACCCCTTCCACTTTGAGCGCGGCGGTTTTGACCTTGTCGAAATACTCCTGCGAAGGGACCCGGTCGAGGAGTTGATGGATGTTGTTTTTCGCGGCAAAAATGCCAATGCCGATCATGAGTGCGGCAATGGTCATGGCGCCAAAGTGGTCGCAGAGCGTGCTATAAGCAGGCAGATAAGCCGCAAAGAGCAGAGCGATCATCGCAAACAGACAGTTGATGGCATCGATCCTGTAGTGCACTGCATCGGCAAGAAGCGCAGGGCTGTTTTCCTTCTTCGCAGTCCTCTTGAGGATTTGATAGGCGATTTCCAGGAGAATGAGCGCACCGAAAGGGATCAGCCAGGTATAAGGATCGATCGTCTTTGCAGAGGGTTCTGAGATAGCGAAAACC
>JAMIQD010000104.1:0-5675 GCA_035914755.1 Pseudobdellovibrionaceae bacterium
CGTCACGCGTCCTTTAGCATCCACAGTCACTTTAGAGTAAGTGCCAGCAGTCACGCCGCTTGAAGCCAGAGTAAGAGCTCCGGTGTTTGCAACTGTGGCATCACCGCTGATTGACACTGCGGTTGCCGCATTGCCAGAGTTACCTACCCAAACCTTCGCGTCAGCCAAGGTTGAAGATTGCTTGGCATTAAACGTAGTCCAATCAGTTGAAGAGAGAGCTCCGCGATTCGTCGCAGAAGCTGTTGGGATATTAAAGGTATGATCAGAACCTGCAGAAGAGATATTAAAGTCGGTACCGGCACTACCTGTTACAAAACTTTGAGTCCCAGCAGTGAGGCCATTGATATTGGTAATCCCAGCGCCAGCCACACCAAGAGATATCGCAGTAGAGCCATCCCAGTATTTTACAACATTAAGGTCAGAGCGATACCACATTTTACCTTCATCACCTGCAACGAGACCACCAGGATCTGAGGTTACAGAAGAAAGACTGAGGTTGCCCGCCATTACATCACCGGCTTTGTTGACAGGTGTGTAGCCAAGCATAGAAATAATATCAGCAGAAATTAAATTAGCTCCTGCACTCACGCGTCCTTTGGCATCGACAGTCACTTTAGAGTAAGTGCCAGCAGTCACGCCTGTAGTTGAAAGGCTCGCTGCTCCCGCATTGTCGATAGAGACATCACCAGACATGGTGACTTCAGTTGCAGCATTGCCAGAGTTACCCACCCAGATTTTTCCGTTAGCCAAAGTCGGAAGCGAAGGATCTGGATAAGCGCAAGACCAACCGGTCACGGACCACTTCAGAACATGGCCTGATGTTGAGCAGGCAAAGTTAACTAAGTTACCGGCTGCGCCCGCAATGATCACACCAGACGTTGCAGCATTCACGCCACCAGAGCTCAGCATGGGAGCTGTGATTTTGCCAGCGCCGATTGACAGAACTCCAGCATTATCAATGCTCGCATCACCAGAGATGGACACCGCCGTTGCGGCATTGCCAGCATTACCCACCCAAACTTGAGCAGAGTTCAAGGCGGTTCCCATTTTTGCATTAAACGAAGTCCAATCGGCTGAAGACAAAGCTCCGCGATTCGTTGCAGACGCCGTTGGGATATCTAAAGTGTGTGTTGAGCCAGCAGAAGAAATTGCGATGTTAGTGCCAGCAGTGCCAACAACAAAACTCTGCGCGCTTGCAACAAGTCCGTTCATGCTCTGCATACCGCTACCGGCGACACCCAACGGAACTGCAGCAGCGCCATCCCCGTACATAATGGTATTTAAATCAGAGCGATACCACATTTTACCTTCGTCACCAGCAAGGAGGCCCGCAGGATCAGAAGTCACAGAGACAAGACTAAGATTGCCGCTCATTACATCGCCAGCTTTGTTAACAGGAGTGTAGCCAAGCATAGAAATAATATCAGAAGAAATTAAGTTAGCCCCAACGGTCACTCGTCCTTTAGCATCCACTGTGACTTTAGAGTAAGTGCCAGCAGTCACGCCAGAGGTTGCAAGAGTCACAGCACCGGCATTATCAATACTAGCGTCGCCAGACATTGCAACTTCAGCAGCAACGCCTGAGGCATTACCAACTAGGATCTTGCCATTAGCAAGAGCTGAAGTTTGTTTGCTGTTAAAGGTATTCCAATCAGTACTTGATAAGTAACCATCAGTTGTTGTGTTTGCTTGAGAAATCGAGATCGCAGCAGTTGAAGTTCCAGAGACACTGAGCGGGGCATTTGCCGTTACGCTCGCAACTCCAGAAGGAGCGGGAGTTGTTGGCACCCATGCCGTGCCGTTAAAAACTAAAACCTGTCCGTTGGTTGGCGCGGTTGCAGACACGGACTGGCCTTGGATTTTTACCACGGTGTTTGTAGCAAAAGCTCCGGTGACATCGCCGCCCAAAGCCGTTGAGCTTGAAAGATAAGCTGATCCAGGATTTTTAACCAAACGCCAGAACTCGTCGTACTGAGTTTGCGACAAGTCGCTGTTGGCGTTCAAAGTTTTATCAACAGCGGAGTCAAGGCGAAGAAGATCGCCCGTGCCGTAGCCATTGACTTTGTAAGCTTGCAGCGCTGAAGGCACAGGATTGATTTTGAGTGCTGGAAGATTTTGTACACCGCTGCCGTCGCCGGCATCAAATGACACCATCAAAACGCGAGGTTCGCTGGCGCTAGCTGGAGTAAACCCGGTGTGCGGAGCCGAACAGGTAAGGCCTGTAAAGACTTTGCTGTTATTGAACAAGTCGTAAAGATCTGTCACGTTGCCATTGAAGCTACTTATAGAGCCAATAGCATTGTCGCCAATATCAAAAGAAAAAGTGCCCGCAGTTGCAGATAAATCTAAAGTTCGAGACTCGGTAAAAAGCAAGCAGCTGCGATTAACGTCATAGATCGCGACTGAAAAAGCCACATTCGTCGAAGTCACAGGCGTAATGCCGTCGGCTTTCATAATACGACCAGTGTAGTTGATGCCTGGATTGGCATTGAGGGCGGCATGCGAGTGATTAGCAAAAAGCAAAGCACAAAAGAGAGACAGAGCACCTACGGCTCTACGATAAACAAGCAAATAGCAGTTTGACCAAATACATTGTAAAAATATACTGATTGAATTTATCATGGGTTACGAATCGGTAAAAATTGACAAATTCTTTAGCAAGTTATGGTTTTATCTCAAAATAATACAAGATGATGGTCCAGGTTGAAAATAAGATCTTTTTAGGGGCCGATTTTAGATGTGTCCGGGTTGGACCCAGTGGAAGCTTTTGTTTTTATATTTTTGGGATCTCGGCTAGGCAAGTGGTTTACAGCTTTGATTTGGCTGTGTACCGGCGGTCTTTTTATGATCGGGTATCTTTATGATTACTGGACGCTGAACGAGCAGATTTCTGAGCAGAATCAAGGTTCATAGCTTAAGGTTCTCAGTCATCGCACTTAAGCCGCGACAAATAATTTGATTTTATTAGCAACATGGCTGCGTAAACGCGGATTACTTATTAAGTCGCACCACTCACTCAGCTTCCTTTTTTTAAAGCTTTTTAGAATTTCTAGTTCTGGTAGGGATTTAAAAATGTTCTTTCTTGTCGCTGAAAAATAGAAAAAATCGAAAAGTGCTTTTTCGGGACTGGCGAGGTTGAATTTTTCATGAAGTTCAAAGTCACAAAAAAGCGCGACTTCAGTGTGATGGAAAGAATATGCTGTTTTGAGTACGACTTTTTTTTGCGAACGCCCAAGGGTGACCAGAAATACGGTCTCTGGAATTTGTGAGACAATCCCGTGCAAATAAAGAGCGGATTGTAGCGAAACATAGGCAGGGTAGGGGCGCGCCAAGTGTTCTCCGATAAAAAAAGAACTCGCATGACCATCTAAAAGCCAGAGGCCTTTTTTTAGAGAAATAACCTCCTTGGTTTCTTGAAGGCGATGTAAAATCAGACTTGCCTGTGAATTGGAAAGATTCAAAATCTTTGCGACTTCATGAGTATGTAAAAGTGGAACTTGGAGATGTTGAATTTTTTGTTTGGCTTCCAGAAGTTTCATAAAGTCTCCAGAAAATCCAGGACACCTTCATGAAGTGCGATCCAATTTTTTTCTTCTTCGTAATAGCTTTGGTATTCAGGCATTAAGTAAGCAACGACTTGTCCTTGAAAATCCACAAAAGAAACAGAAATAGTGTTCTCAATTGCTTGTCGTTTTTCTTCTTGAGTAAATCTTCCAGAAAGCGATTTGTTTTTTTTGAGCAAAAGATCCAAATCAAAAATATCTCGGGCCTGTGTTTCCGTGCGATAGATCAGGGCCATGATTTTTTGTTCCAGTGCGGCTTTGTGACCATAGTGCGAACAAAGAACAGGATAAGTCTTGTAAGCGATTTGTAAGTTGGAGTCCACGGCGCTGTACTCCACTTGTGGATCAAGACCACGGCGAGAGAACTCCACCTTTGTAGGTAAGGTTACTCCATCAGACTTTATTTGAATTTTCCATCTTTGTACTGTTTCGGTTTGTTTGGGTTTGGTGAATCCTAAAACTTCTATTTTCTGTAGTGCCAAGCTTTGCAAGAACGGCTGGCTTTTAAGGATTCGATCCACTTTATTTTCCAGCGTTTTCACGGCAACAGTTTGAATGTCGATATCAATATCTTCAGAGTAGCGAATGCTTTGATGAAAAAAACGTAGATTGCATCCACCCTTGATAGAATAAAGATTCTTTTCAAGATTTTGATCTAATTGGCGACAAAAATAGAGGTGGAAAAGCTCCACAGCTTGTTTGGGCGACATGATTAAAGTATACACGATCTTTTCTCTAATGAAAAGATCGTGTATACTTTAATTCGTAAATAGCTGAAAGCAGTAGGTATCTTTATGATTACTGGACGCTGAACGAGCAGATTTCTGAGCAGAATCAAAGCCCGTAGTTTGTACTACGGGACGGTCGGATTTCGCGGGGATAGCCCGGGCTGGTCAAAATTAGAAAGTCATTTTGAGACCAAGAACAGCCCCATCACGAGTTGTTGCAAATAGGGGGCTAAGCGAAACTCGGGATTCTGTGCGCATTTTTATTTCTCGGTAACGGCGATTGATTTCTGGTGGTGCGGCCCAAACGTCGACAATCTCCCAAATTCGAAATCCGACAAAGCCCATGACTGCGAGCCAGCCAAGTCCTCCGTTGCAATTTGAATAACCCCCGACAGAAGAATAAACACAGTCGCCAAGCGCCGCAACCATAATGGCAACAGAGCCAAGTTCGCCAACAGTAAAAATCCACCCCTTGTCCATATAGCGACCTTGGATTGCATGGCCGACGCCGAGGCCAACGGGGTAGGTTCCAATGATTCCACCGATAACGTAGGCCGGGGTGCTAATTTCGCCGATTTGTAGAATTCGACGATCATCGTCACTCAGCGTATCGCGATGCGGGGGTGGAGCTGTCTTTTCGGAGTTGTCAGTTGTTTTAGTTGATTTGGTGGAGGCCTTCTCGAGGCTCATGCCCTTTTTTGCAATTCCTGCGACAACTTTTACGATGGCTTTATTTCCACCGGCAGAAACTTTTGTAACTTCGCCTTGCCCTGAGACATCGAGCTGATCGGTAAGAAAGTGAACCTTGTCGCCAACAGAAAGCTGCTCGCTTGCTTGAATAACAACAGTGGCTTCGCCGCCGACAACCTTTTCAACGGTTTGGGCTTGAGTATAAATAGAAATCAAAAGAATAAAGAGATTAACAATAAATCGCATGAACTCTCCTATTTTTTTAAAGCTAACTGAGGCGTCTGCTCATATCAAGGTTTTCAGAGGGGGAGGCTAACTTCTGACGCGCACATATTTTTATGTGACCTGAGAAATAGTCATCGACGACCAAAATGTTGATTGGTGCCCTTCGCCCTATGCTGAGAGAACCACTCAGTTTGGATATAACCTATCCAATCCAGTGGCATGAGTCGAGAGTGGATTTAACGGAGCTGGCAAAACTACGTTATATACACGGCTGGTCACGGCAAGAACTGGCCCGTCATTACGGACGGACTCTCAATGCCATCACTAACTACTGTCAGGGCATTAGGCGCAAGAATTTTGATCTTGATGGGCTGACTGTAGAGGAAAAGGAGCAAATCAAATGGACCTATCAAAATTGATTTCTTTATCTGTTACGCTGGCGTTTTTGGCTGTCGGAACTGGGAACTTG
>JAMIQD010000105.1:0-6387 GCA_035914755.1 Pseudobdellovibrionaceae bacterium
GATTGATCTTATCGATTCGAAGTAGGGCCTTTAACACCGCTTGGACCTGCTCTTTACTGGCTCCACCATCGCCGGTAACTCCTTTTTTTACAAGGCGCGTGGCGTACTCAAAAACCTGAGCTCCCCCACGCAGCGCCTCATACATCACCACCCCACGCGCATGACCTAGCTTAAAAGCGCTATCTGCATTTTTTCCTAAAAATATTTTTTCAATGGCAACATGATCCGGACGATATTTTCCAATCACCTCAGCAAAAGCACTCCCTAGTTCGAGCATCCTGCCGGAAAAGCCCCCCCCCGCGTCCATGACAATGACGCCGTGACTGACGTGCACAATTTGCCCCTGGGATACACGGACTAAACCAAACCCCGTAATGCGAGATCCGGGATCTACTCCTAGAATTGTAAAACTTTGCGGCTTTGAATTCATTTCGGTTCATTTGAATTCTTCTCTCGAAACAGGTCAATAAAAAGCTCTATTGAATTTCAGGACCGGAGGTGTCATGATCTGCTTATGCCCAAGATCGAAGCAAGTGCCGTAGAAAAATATCAGCAGATTTTGCAAAAAAATCCTGGCTCCCAGGTCTTTGCCCCCTTAGCAGAGGCCTACCGCGAAATGAACATGCTGAAAGAAGCTGAGAACGTGGTCAGAATCGGAGTAAAGCGTCACCCGACATTTGCAGCGGGATATGTTGTTTATGCCCGAATAGCTCGAGACCTCCATCGTCTCGACGACAGCCTCAAGCTCGCCAAGCGAGCGGCAGAGCTTGCGCCCGAAAATATCATGGCTCATCAGATGCTCGCAGAAATTTATCTGCAAACCAAGCGTCCAAAAGAGGCCCTCAGGTCCTTCAAGATGGTTTTATTTCTAAACCCCAACTACGAAAAAGCCCGCACCGCCGTCACAAAACTCGAAAGCCTGACCGCCGATGAATACGAAGATGAGGTCTTTGAGATGACCAAAATTGAGGGCATAAAAAAGCAGTTCTTATCAAATTCAGAACAGACAGCTTCTCCACCCGCGATTGAAAATAAAGTCACTGAAAACACAACATCTACCCCTCGGGCCCTTGAGAGAATGCTGTCACTAATCGATGCCTTTATTGTCCGTAACGATCTCATTAAAGCCAAAATGCTTCTCGGCGACACACAAACTGAATTCGGGGACCACCCTGGAATTATTCAGAGAATGAAGCTACTACACAGCCGCAGCGGATCTATGATGGCAGCTCCGAGCTTGGAAGAGGAAGCCACCTCAATAAAACCTCTAGCCTCTCGAGAGAAAGCCATCCAGCATCTCAAACTCGAGGCCCTTGAATTAATGCTGCGCAATGTCGAATCCTATCGTCGGCTTTGATTGACCGAACCCAGGGATTTCAGATTATATTGGCTCCTCACTACAGAACGAGGATCCTTATGTACGAAACAGGCGATTTTAAAAAAGGTCTTAAGATCATGGTTGAAAGCAAACCTTACGTGATTGTTGACTTTCAACATGTAAAACCAGGCAAGGGCAATCAATTCACCCGCACAAAATTGAGAAATATGCTCACGGGACAAAATCTAGAATGCACGTTCAAGTCTGGTGAAAAATTTGAAGTTCCCAATGTCGAAAATAAAGAAATGACTTACCTGTATAAGGATGACTCTGGTTATAGCTTTATGGATCAAGAGTCCTACGAGCAAATCACCATGTCAGAAGCGGACCTTGGCGATTCAAAATACTACCTCACAGAAAATTTGAAGGTGGTCATTTTAATTTATAACGAAAAAGCAGTGGCAGTGGATGTGCCAAAAGCCGTGAACTTAAAAGTTGCAAAATCAGATCCAGGAATCAAGGGAGACCGCGTTTCTGGAGCAACAAAACCGGCGACAATGGAGACGGGTCTTGTTGTTCAAGTTCCCCTGCATATCAATGAGGGCGACGTCCTCCGTATCGACACCTCAACCGGCGATTACGTTGAGAGAGTAAATCTCAAGTAGTTGGCCTTTGTGCTAGACCTTCGCCCTGAAATCTCTGCCATTTCGGGGCTTTTTTTTGTCAAAAAATAGACTGAAGCCAACACCTCCTTTTTCTACCAAATTGAAGGTCCAACTTTTATCTGACTTGCAGCGTTAAGCCTCCAGATTTACTTTAAAATATCCGAAAATTAGAGGGTCAATCCAAAATGGATTTTGGGGGATATTTTGACAGTCAATCTCGATTTAGAAATCAAATCACTTTTAACGGAATTCGACTCGCCCGAAGTTGTTGCCGAAAAAGTCATAAAAATTTTTGAAAACAACGAGATTGAATGGACTCAGGAAAATCTTTTTGAACTCTATCGCTTTTTACTCAACTGTGGACTTTACCAACACCTGATTCGTTTCTGTTTAAATCATCTTCCAAATCAAAGCTTCGCAATGCCCTGGTCTTACTTTCTGCAAGCACTCCACTTCGGACTTCCGGATCTAGAAGAAGATATAGTTAAATTCATCATCCTTGGCATTCAGGAGGACAATGCTGCCGAGCTTGCCTCGATCGCCGATGGCTCAGAGCGTTTTATTAAAAATGCCAAGGAACTCAAGCTAGAGCTCAATCGAAAGCGACGCCGTGATACCACGCGACTCAAAAATGAATTGCTGGATGAATTGATCACACTACGCACACAGCAACTTTATGAGCAGGAAAAACAACTTTTGGGAAGGCTCCAAAGGATGTTCCCGAGTGATCAAGATATTTTAGAAGAAATTAGGGACCATAAAAAGCGCTATGCCCTCGATATACTTTCTCGTCGCTCGCCGCTTCGTAATATTGAAATTAAAGATCCCCCTCCTTCTACAGAGAGCCTTAAAGAAATTGATCAAATCAAAAAATATCTTTTAGACTCGGCAAAAAAATATCCCGACATGGCATTTGATTTTGCTGTTGCTGCTGATATGTTTGAAGTTCCAGAAACCAGTCTAGAAATTTTAGAAAATTTGAGCCTGCCCGCCGAAAAAAAATGGTTCCAGTTAGAAATTAAGCTCAGATGCCGACGCTTCTTGGAAGTCCTCTCAGATCTCAATCAAATTGAGCTCGCCCTCGCACATGATCCAGAAACCTTTTTTGCCACGGCCTATCTACGGGCCCAAGCTTACTGGGGACTTAAGCAGAAGCACCTCGCCATTGAGATTCTCGAAGCGCTTCTAGAAGCCAGGCCGAGCTATCGCTCTGGCCACGCACTGTTAGATACCTGGAGATCTCAATGAAAAGAGTGCTCTCCATTTTAGCTCCTCCATTCATCGCGCTGATTTTAATTGGGGTGCTTATCAAGTATTGGGCACTTCCCAATTTTGAGACCTGGGTGCTGAAAAACATAAAAATATATTCTGAAGAAAATCTGCCATTAACTATTGAGGCTCAAAATATAAAATTGTGCTTATTAAAGCCCTCCGCAACCCTCGAGCAAGTGACTCTCACGACAAAAAATGCCACTCGTGAGATAATACCAAAAATATTCATAAAAAGCACAACCATCCACCTCGATGTTTTTCAGCTATTTACTGGCCAGCTACACCTGTCAACCGTGGTCGTTGATTCGCTGAATACCACAATTCAAATCGATCCCCTTTTGGCCAAACAAAGCACGCCCGAACCACTCCCGCTCAAGATGATTTTTGAATTGGCAGAAAAAATTCCACTCGATCGAATACTTTTTAGCAATCTTCGCGTTCAGATAGAATCCAACAAGCTTAAAAGCTCAGCCGCCATCGATAGCGGGGACCTTCTATTAAATAACCATCGAACATCCATCACTGCAAGGATGGATGTTCCGGAACTGTTACTCGCTCTAAATAAAAACAATCCGATTCCGACTCAACTTAACTTTTCGCTCGCACTCGACCGAGATCGCCTTAAGATCAACGAATTGAAAATTCGCCATGCAGACTCATCTGCAATTGCCAAAGGCTCATTTGAAAAGTTTGAACGCATCCTGATTCATCCGCTGGCCCATCTCGATGTCGTCGCGGATCTAAAACTCGATCAAATCATTCAGGAGTTAAGGCCCCTGCTTTCAACCTACAAGCTCCCTCCTATACATGGTTTATCGACTGCAAATCTTAAGATAGGAATCGACGGTCTCGACAAGCTTAGCGGCACTATGGACCTAAAAACTAACAATGTTTCTATTGATTCCTTCGCTTTAGGAAATGCTTCGGTTCAAGGTGTGCTCAAGGGAAGAAACTTAACTTTTTCAACCGCAGAGATTCTTCACCCTGCCGGCAAAGCGCAGTTGCTACAAACAGAGCTTCAACTGGATGAGAACTTAACTTTTAAAACTCAACTTAAAGTCGGATACCTTGACTTACAAAAACTATTTATAACGCTGAATCTGAAGAGCGTCCCTGTCTGGATGGACTTGCGAGGAGATCTCCCCTGCCAAGGACAATTTAAAATGCCCTTTAAAATTCGCTGCGAGGGGAGCGTTGAAGCCGAAAATCTATTGGTCACGTCAGACCATAGCAACAAAAAAGCAGTGATCGTTGATCTCGAAAAATTGACAGCAAAAGGTTCAACAGAAATTACCGACACCTCCGTCTCGTACAAAGCTGAGTTAACGGCCGGCCCCAACATGGGGGAAAGTTCGGGCATCATAGAGTATAGCAAAGGCTTCGATATCAGCTATAAATCACCGCGCTTAGATTTTACGACAATTCGCAACCTCGCAAATCTCAAATTGAAGGGGAGTACCAGTTTAGAGGGAGCCACTCGAGGAAACTCCCATGCAGCAATCTTCGATATGAAACTCAAAGCCGAGGACTTCGCACTAGAAGATTATCACTTCGGTCAAATTAATGGATACTTGAACTATAAAAAAGGACATCTCTACTTTGCGGACATCAACGGCCTTCTTGCAAAATCAAGCTATACTGGCGTTATTGATATAAACCTTCATGATTCAAAAATTCTTGGACGCATAAAGGCCCCTACCCTAGAGCTTTCAGATTTAGTTCATGTATTTGAAAATCACTACCACTTTCCGGTTATTGCCGAAGGCGTTGGAACGGCAGAACTATCATTTTCGGGGCCTTTAAATTTCTGGAAAATGTCCTACCAACTAGATTCGAAAATTAAAAATGGGCGTCTTGCCGGCGAATTGTTCGAAGAACTAAATCTCAACGCCCAGGCGACCGAAGGACAAATGCTGATCCAAAATGCCACCCTAAAAAAAGGGGGGGGCCTGTTGTCCGTAGCTGGCGGCATAAGCACCCAGCGAGAAATGAATTTCAAACTCGAGGGCCGCAACTTTCGCTTGGACGACTCTGATTTTATCAACAAAATAAGCCCCAGCATTTTTGGCATTCTTAACTTTACCAGTCAAATTCGCGGCAAGGTCACTGAACCCGAACTTTCGTTTCGTGGCAGTATTACTGAAACAGTTTTGGATGAACAAGAAATCCCCTCTTCTTTCTTTGACTTAAAAATTCGCAAAACACATATCGAGGGGAATGCAAATTTTTTCGGCCACCGAATTCAAGCCGATTGGCTTTTGCCATTTGATTACTCACCGATGCGTTTACGTCTCAAAACGGTCGATTGGAATTACGCCTCGATGTTTTCGATCGTTGGAGGAAATTCGCTACAAAATGAATACGACTCGAGCCTTACGATGGATGTCGATCTTCGGTCTGAATCTGGGCAATGGCAAAAAACCTCGGGAGCGATTCAGGTTAAAAATGTTTTCCTAAAGCGGGGCACTCTTTCTTTTAGAAATCCGGAGCCAATTCAAATGAAGCTGAACGATGGCAAAATCACCATCAATCAATTCAATCTCGAAGGGCCACAAAATAGTATCCAAATTCGAGGTCGTGATTTTACACTGAATGATCTCAATGTAAATATCGTCGCAAACACAGAGCTTCGTCTTTACCATATGTTTTTCCCCTTTCTTGATGACATCGGCGGCGCCATTCAGACTTCTGCAACAATCTCGGGCTCTCTTTTTAAGCCCCAAATCCTCGGCAGCCTATCAACCGCCAACAGCCTCGTGAAAATAAAAGGTTTCCCGCACCCGATCGAGCGTATTCAAGCCGAAGTAAACTTTTCGCAAACCAAAGTGTTAATCAATTCTGTCGAAGCTCAAATGGCCGGAGGCCTTGTCAGCGCAGACGGGACTATCACCCTAAAGGAGTATCATGATATTCCGACATCGATTAGATTGACCCTTGAAGACGTCAATCTAAACATACCCGACAAAGTGCGCACATCAGGATCCGCGGACTTAGTTCTATCGGGAAAATGGTTTCCGTTCTTGATGTCTGGAACCTATCGCGTTTCGAGCGGGATTTTTGAACGGGAATTCACCGAAGAAACGAGCACCGGTCCGAGTGTTCGCCAGAGCGTTTATTTACCAAAAATACTTC
>JAMIQD010000106.1:0-3515 GCA_035914755.1 Pseudobdellovibrionaceae bacterium
ATGAGTCAGAATACGCCGAAAAGCGGGAGCAGCTGCTTAAGAAATTGCAGTTTTAAAAAAGGCTCCATTTTCGGAGCCTAAAGTACTTTATTTGCTAGAAGTCTCAAACATCGAAGAAGCGTAAGGCCCCTTGGTGTGGCCGTCCTTGTTGTTCGGCTTCACCCCAGCAACGCGCCAGAAGTAATGTTTGCCGGCCTCTAAGCCACTGATGTCAAGAGAGGCCCCTTTGAAGAGGTGCTCTTCTTTAACAAGCCATTTGAAGTTAGCGTCCGTTGCAACTTGAACGTGGTAGGCCGGAGTTTCTGCGGCTGTTTTCCACTTAAGAACGACTGAACCCGGTGCTATTTTTTGATAATAAGTAGGGGACTCGAGTTCGGGTTTAGTCGGAGCTTGTGCTAAGGCCAAATCTGGTTTCGGAGGCGGAAAAAGAGCATTCATTTCGCGCTCGATCTCCTCGCTGCTAGCAACTGATTGAACACTTAAAGCAAGAGTTGTCGCAAAAATAACCAAAGAAACTAAAAATTTCATAAACTACGTCCTTTATTTAGCTGAGGCCTCAAAGTAATAGAAAAAAGGACCGAAGGAAACTCAAAATTTCACTTCCTTCTTTACGTTTTATGGCTAACAGTGTTACACAGATCTGCGGTTTTGCGGATGATCGCTGCTTGAGGGGCTTTTTGAGCCCCAAAAGGAGAGGAAAGTCCGGACTCCATAGGGTAGCGCAAGGGGTAACGCCCCTCTGCAGTAATGCAAGGAACAGTGGAACAGAGAGAATGTCCGGGGCATTGAGCCTGACGCCGGGAACGGGAGGGTCAGGGGAGCCGCCGGAGTGAAAACAGCCAAACTCTGCGCGGAGCAAGATCAAATAGGGGAGCATTAGTACCACGACCCGTGGGTAGCTTCCGGGTAAGATCGCTTGAGGGTGTCAGTGATGGCACTCCTAGAGGAATGATCATCCAAATTTATCGGGAAACTTATGGGACCTGGTGAGTAGGACAGAATCCGGCTTATAGCAAAACCGCGCTCCCACTTTCGTTACCTTTCTCCTTCCGGAGCAATTTATGGAGCAATCCAAAGCATATGATCTTCTTGGTGGCGAGACAGCCCTCAGAAACCTAGTCCATCGATTTTATCAAGTTATGGACACAAATTCTGAAACGAAATCACTACGCGCTATGCATCCGGCAGATATAAAGAGCTCCGAAGACAAGCTTTTTATGTTTTTATCCGGCTGGCTTGGCGGGCCGAATCTTTTTATCGAGGCCTATGGTCACCCTCGTCTTCGCGCTCGTCATTTGCCATTTTCGATTGGCAAACGGGAGCGAGATCAATGGATGCTTTGTATGGTCCAGGCTTTTGATGACTGTAAAGTTTCGGAGCCCCTGCGCTCTGAACTTCTACATTCTTTGTTAAACTTAGCAGATCACATGAGAAATCAAAAAGAAGACTAAAGCCCAGGGGGCCTCCTTCCCAACAGAACCTTCTCTTGTTAAGCTTCAAAATGTGCAATCTCTGAAGCCTTTTAGTCCATCAGAAAAAACCTTTATACTGTCCGGAGAGATTTCCTCTAAGGGAGCTGAGCTAATTGTCGAGTTTCAGTTGGAGGATCCGAATAAGTTATTTGAACTTCCTGGTAGTTTTTTGCATGGCGAGCGGGCACTGCCAAAACAGGACGGGCTTTGGCTGGATACATGCTTTGAGGTCTTTTTAAGCCCAACTGGGAGTTCTCGATATTATGAATTCAACTTTTCGTTAATACCTGCCTGGAATGTGTATGTATTTGAAGCTTATCGGGAGCCACAGCCCCCGCATAGGACTGAGGATTTTATTCTAAGAGAAATGCGTTGGGACAAGCCAACCAACCACCTTGTTGCAAAACTTGAAAACGCCAAACCACAACAGATATTTGAGGCGAGTTTAACGGCAGTTCTTAAAGAGAAAAATGGCAATAAACATTATTGCGCATTAACACATGTTGGGCCGAAGGCGGACTTTCATCGGCGTGAGAGCTTTACGTTGCTCCGAGGAGAAAAACAATGAAAATGGGGCTTGAAGTCTTGTTAGAAGATGCAGCACTCGTGAGATCTTTAAAAAAGAAAAAGGTCTCTTTAGTATGCCATCCTGCCAGTGTTGATAAAAATCTGAATCACAGCTTCGATTTGCTTCATAAAAAAATTGGGCTATCTTCGGCATTTGGTCCTCAGCATGGAGTCAAAGGGGAGAAGCAAGACAACATGATTGAGAGTGGTGACTTTATTCACCCTGACTATAAAATTCCTATTTTCTCGCTCTATGGGACGGTTAGGACGCCAACACCAAAAATGATGGAGACCTTCGATGTTTTGATTTTCGATCTACAGGATTTGGGATGTCGCATTTATACATTTATTACAACTTTGCTTTATGTCATGCAGGAGTGCGCTCGTCATCAAAAGCAGATTATTATTCTGGATCGTCCCAATCCCGCAGGGAGAGAAGTCGAAGGATTTAGTCTTAGAAAAGGATGGGAGTCTTTTGTGGGAGCCGCTGAGTTTCCGATGCGGCATGGACTGACTGTCGGCGAAATGGCGCTCTATTATAAATCTCACTATAATTTAGATGTTGATTTGAAAATCATTAAAATGAAGGGTTATGATCCTTCAAAAAAAACTGGATTTGGTTGGCCAATGGATAGATCCTGGGTGAACCCTTCTCCAAATGCGCCGACATTGAATATGGCCAGAGCCTATTGTGGAACAGTGATGATCGAGGGGACAACTCTTAGTGAGGGGCGAGGAACCACCCGGGCACTCGAAGTTGTTGGTGCCAGTGACGTCAACTACGCCGAAGTAATAAAGCTGATGAAGAAGACAGCACCACAATGGATGAGAGGTGTCATTGTTCGAGAGTGTTATTTTGAACCAACTTTTCATAAGCACGAAAAAAAGCTTTGCCATGGATTTCAGCTTCACACGGACTTTCCTGGCTATAATTGTACTGCATTTAAGCCCTATAGGTTGATTGCATTGATGCTGAAGTGTATTCGCGAATTGTACCCGACCTATTCGCTTTATCGAGATTTTGCTTATGAGTACACCACGGGTCGCTTGGCCTTTGATGTTATCAATGGAGGCCCTGAGCTTCGTGAGTGGATTGAGAACGCAAAGAAGACTCCGGCTGATTTAGAAAAATCTTTAAAAATCGACGAAAGAGCGTGGATAAAGTTACGAAGGGATTTTTTGCTGTATTAAAAGCAAGTACAGTTAGCGCGGTCTTTATTGAGATCTAGGCAGCGAACACTTTTGCCTCGGTAGCTCATTTCTATTTCAGAGAGTTCGCCATTTTTTTCGACGTAGAATAGCTCTGCACCTTGAGTGTAAACCCCGCGATAAGCCACCTCTTGCATCGTGATTTCGCCCTCGTTTTCTAGGCTTGCAATAAAGGTGTCAGTCGGGTTTGAGGCTTGTTCTGATGGCAAATCGATTGGGACAGGTAGGTTTTCTGCATCTACTGAGTAGTATTGGAGTTGTCGGTGG
>JAMIQD010000107.1:0-1635 GCA_035914755.1 Pseudobdellovibrionaceae bacterium
GGTTGATAGCTTCGCACTTCTTTAACGTCTGCTCGCCTAACTCGTAATCCAATGACATCCAAATCTCTTTCAGCCCGCCGCTTGTTTTGTCCTTGAAAAAAAACAGCCCTTCGTCGGTATTATCCATCAGCATGTATGTATTGAGTTGGACCGGATATTTTCTAAGGTGCAAATATTTACTATTTTTAAGATCATCAATTGAGTTAACAGCTTTGAAAACCCACGGTGAGCAAGACTTTACGTCAAACGGTATGGCCCGCCCTTCGTGTAGAATTTTTCCGTCAATCATGCCTGTGATTTGGTATTCATCCCAAGAAAAGGCGCGTTGCTGCTCTATGACATGGACGCCGGAGTCTTGCAACTGGCGGATTACGATCCGCTCAATTTCGTTGCCCATATCGAAAATCTGCTGCAAGCCTACGTCATGGAGTTTGCGTTCTTGCCAGCGTGTTCGGTTCAGCACATGATAGCGCAAGCACGGATGGCCGAGATCGGAAGCACGGTTGCTTTTCACGGGCCATTGTTTAATGCGGCTTTCTATGTTTTCTAAAACTTTTTCGATGAACATTATTCATCCCCCGGCTGTCGCTGAGTTTCGCACCATTTGCAAATCGTTTCATAGTCTTTTTTTAGGATGTCTTTGGACGATTCGACGTTGTAATTTTCTTTTAGGTACATCTTAACTTCGTCATCCGTTTTCCCGGCGCCCTTATAAATTGCATAAAGGCGTTTTCTCTGTGCATCGCTTATAATATCGGTGTTTTGTTGATTCTCTCCATTTTCTTTCGGCTTAGATTTGCTTTTGTACTCAACCTTCGCAATTTGGTCTTTTGTGATGCCGGCGAACTCTTGGAGGTCTTCATAGGTAAGGTTGCGAAGCCCAAGAATACGCGAAATACCGTTGCCGAGCAGGTTGGTATAGGCCGATTTTTTAACGTCTCCCTTGTCGATTGCACTGGCCGGAAGCTCAGTTCTGTTTTCGCCATATCCGCTGTATTTCTTAAAAAATCCGTCCTTGCTGCTTCTCGTCCCGATAGCCTCAATTGTCGCGCCTGCGAGCGAAAAATAGCCCTTGTAAGTGTACGAAAAATGCCCTCCTTCTTCGTGCTCCAAAACAGGCTCGTCTATTTGCCAACTGATACCGAATAAACGTGCAACTTTTTCCGCCCCGCTGACTTGTAGATAAGGCTTGCATCCCTGGTCGGTCCAGTCGTGCCGATTCGTCAGCTTTAACGCCACACGCTTGATTTTGTGCATGGCGTCAATGCGCTTCTCGGCCTGCTCTGCCAACTGGATTAGCGTGTTGTCTGCGATAGCTGGCAAATCGTTTGTAACTGTGATAGCTTCGTTCTCTTTCATGCCGCCTCCTATCCTTTCAAAAACGTGTCATAGGTGATCTGAAAAACGTGGTGATCTCTTTCCGCCACTGCCAGCAAACTTTTTATGTAATTCAATCGCTCTTGCCACTTCTGATCGGCAAATTTAACGGCCTCATTGAAGTCCGCGAAATACCCGCGCCTGGAGTCGATTCGCGGCTCGATGACCGTCTTGTAGCCCCCCCTATGCTGAACCATTTTCGAAATTTTGCCGTCTTCGCAAAAATCAACGTTATCTTCATCAACTATTCTGATTGGA
>JAMIQD010000108.1:0-7554 GCA_035914755.1 Pseudobdellovibrionaceae bacterium
CAAAGTTTTCTAACAAACCACAACAGCAAAAGTCGTCTTCGGAAAGAGTCCCGAAAGAGTGGCGTCCGGTCATTGGCACTCATGCTATTAAAGAGGCGCTGAGCGTTCATTCCCGCAACGGAAAGTCACTTTGGCTTCGTAAGGGCTGGGAGTCTTCTCACGAGCTTCGAGAAATCCATGACCTTGCTGAAAAGAAGCGGATAAAAGTCGAAGCTCATCCTGAAAGTACGATAGATCGATTTGGCCCATCCCACCAGGGCGCAGTGTTTTTTTTGGAAGGGGCGCCCGCCCTCTCGTTTGATGCTCTTCGAGATTTGGAAAAATCAATTTTATTGATTTTAGATGGCATCGAAGACCCGCATAACTTAGGGGCTATTCTTCGCACGTCCTGGCTGATAGGAGTTCAAGGCCTTATCATTCCTGAGGATCGTGCTGTTGGTTTGACCCCTACGGTTCATAAGGTGGCATGTGGTGGGGCTGAGCATGTCCCTGTTGTGACGACCACAAACTTTACTAACTACGCAGAAGACTTAAAAAAAATGGGTTATTGGGTCTATGGCTTAAGTCCTCGCGGTAAAAAATCTATTTTTGATTTAAAACTACCTAGCAAGGTCGTTTGGGCCATTGGATCCGAAGATAAAGGAATGCGGGTCAATACTGAGAGACTTTGCGATGAGCTCGTCTTCATTCCGCAGAGCAGCGCGTCGGCAAGTTACAATGCATCGGTGGCAACGGCGATGGCTTTAACTGAGACTATGCGCCAGCACTCGAGACTAGAGTCAGAGAAAAAATAACTCAAAAATCGAATAATACCCTTTGACTGGCATGGATTTTTTCCAGTACAAAGTTTCGGTTGATAGATTCGACATATTATTTATTCGTGTCTATTGAAGGTGCTGGTTTAGCTCAATTGGTAGAGCAGCTGATTTGTAATCAGCAGGTTGCGGGTTCGAGTCCCATAACCAGCTCCAAGTTTTTTGAAGTGAGCGTTCTTAATGAACGGACAGGTGCCCGAGTGGCTAAAGGGGACGGACTGTAAATCCGTTGATTCACATCTACGAAGGTTCGAATCCTTCCCTGTCCACCAATCGGATCCCTTTCCGAAGGTTTGTTAATAGCGAATAGTTCAAAAGACTTGAAATGAATGTTAAGGTTTTTGCCTGTTCATTCATGCCAAGTGCGATCGAGTCGGGCGGGAATAGCTCAATTGGCTAGAGTATCTGCCTTCCAAGCAGAGGGTTGCGGGTTCGAGACCCGTTTCCCGCTCCAAAACTAAGGCCGCGCATGCCCATGTAGCTCAGTGGTAGAGCGCACCCTTGGTAAGGGTGAGGTCGTCGGTTCGGCTCCGATCATGGGCTCCACTTTTGGTTTTGTAATTTTGTATTTTATAGGCTTTAGTAAAGGTTACGATTTAAAAAATAATAAAAGCTCTTCAGGAGGAAATGAATGTCTAAAGAGAAATTTAACCGCTCGAAACCGCACGTAAACATTGGTACTATCGGTCACGTTGACCATGGTAAAACAACTTTGACTGCTGCGATCACTACAACTCTAGCTGCTTCTGGTAAAGCGCAAGCGATGTCTTACGATCAAATCGATAAGTCTCCTGAAGAAAAAGAGCGTGGTATCACTATTTCTACAACTCACGTAGAATACGAAACAGATGCTCGTCACTACGCGCACGTTGATTGCCCGGGACACGCTGACTACGTAAAAAACATGATCACAGGTGCTGCTCAAATGGACGGCGCGATCTTGGTTGTTTCTGCAGCTGACGGCCCTATGCCTCAGACTCGTGAGCATATCCTTTTGGCTCGCCAAGTGGGTGTTCCTGCTCTTGTTGTGTTCATGAACAAAGTGGACATGGTAGATGATAAAGAACTTCTTGAGCTAGTTGAGCTTGAGGTTCGTGAGCTTCTTTCTAAGTACGAATTCCCTGGCGATGAGATTCCAATAGTTCCAGGTTCTGCATTGAAAGCTTTGGAGGGTGATACTTCTGAAATCGGCCGTCCAGCTATCATGAAATTGATGGAAGCTTGTGATAAGTACATCCCAACTCCACAGCGTGCTGTTGATAAGACCTTCTTGATGCCAATCGAGGACGTATTCTCAATTTCTGGTCGTGGTACAGTTGTTACTGGCCGTGTTGAGCGTGGTATCGTTAAAGTCGGTGAAGAGGTTGAAATTGTTGGAATTCGTCCAACTCAAAAAACAACTGTCACAGGTATTGAAATGTTCCGTAAGCTTCTTGATGAAGGTCAGGCTGGGGACAACTGTGGTGTTCTTCTTCGTGGTACTAAAAAAGAAGACGTTGAGCGTGGTCAGGTTCTTGCTAAGCCAGGAACAATTAAGCCACACAAAAAATTCAAAGCAGAAGCCTACATCCTCACTAAAGAAGAAGGCGGACGTCACACTCCATTCTTCAATGGGTACCGTCCTCAATTCTACTTCAGAACTACAGACGTTACAGGCGTTTGTACTTTGAAAGCGGGAACTGAGATGGTTATGCCTGGTGATCGCATTGAAATCGCTGTAGAGCTAATTGCTCCAATCGCTATGGAAAAAGAACTCCGTTTTGCGATTCGTGAGGGTGGTCGTACAGTAGGTGCAGGCGTTGTTATCGAAATCCTTGAGTAATCGCGTCTTCAATTAAAAGAAGATTGACAGCCAGGGGACGTCTCGAAGAGATTGTCCCCTTCGGCTTTTGTTGGGCTTTAAAAATTTAGTGCAGGGGTGTAGCTCCAGCGGTAGAGCGAACGACTCCAAATCGTTAGGTCGTGGGTTCGAATCCCTCCGCCCCTGCCAGTTTCAAAGAGAGCGAGTATGGAAAAAACAAACTCTAAAATCATTACCTTGAGCTTTGCAATTGGTGCATTTTTATTGGGGCTTGTAGTCAGCTTGTTATTAAAAGCATTTGCTGGTGCCTTTGCTTTTGTTGCCAAGGCGGCGGATATTGATTTAATTCGTCACGGACTACCGCTAGTCATGGGTTTTGGCTTGTTTCTCTACTGCCAATTTAACCCAAAGGTTGCAACCTGGGCTGATGAAGTTATTTCTGAAGTAAAAAAAGTCGTGTGGCCCTCACGCAAGGATACTACGGCAATGACGATTGTCGTTTGCGTGATGGTTTTGATTTCGAGTCTGATTATCAGCTCTTTTGATTTGCTATCGGGCTATGTTGTTAACTCTCTCATGAGATAGGAAGTGGCCATGGAAAAAAAGTGGTACATTGTAAACACTCAAACTGGTTGTGAAGGTACGGCAAAGACAGCCATTGAGGAAAGAATCCGTTCTGCTAAAATGGAAGAGCTTTTCGGGCAAATTTTGATTCCATCTGAAAATGTTGTAGAGCTTGTGAAGGGTCAAAAACAGACAAAATCTCGTAAGTTTTTCCCAGGGTACATGTTTGTTCAGATGTTTCTTAATGACGAGACGTGGCATCTTGTAAAACATTCATCAAAGGTGACAGGCTTCGTTGGAGGTGCTAAGACACGCCCTCCTGAGGTTCCCGAGGCTGAAGTACTTCGTGTTACCCAACAAATGGCTGGAATGGCTGAGAAGCCAAGGCCAAAGGTGAAATTCTCGGTGGGTGAGAGTGTGACCGTTGTAGATGGTCCATTCTCGAATTTCAGCGGAACTGTCGAGGAGATTAATGAGGACAAAGCGAAGGTAAAAGTTCTCGTGAGTATCTTCGGAAGGCCAACTCCGGTTGAGTTGGACTTCATTCAGGTAGAGAAGCAATAATTTATTTTTTACTCTCGAAAGAGAGATTTATTAACAACCCTATTGCAGGAGTGGGTCATGGCAAAAAAAGTTACAGGAATGATCAAACTGCAGATACCGGCAGGGAAAGCTAATCCAGCTCCTCCCGTTGGACCGGCGCTCGGACAGCATGGGGTAAACATCATGGAATTCTGTAAGCAGTTCAATGCTCGTACGCAAGCATTGGGTGATAGCATTATACCTATCATTATAACTGTTTATCAGGATCGATCGTTTACTTTCATCACCAAAACGCCTCCAGTGTCGTCTCTGCTTAAAAAGGCTTTGAAGCTTGAATCAGGCTCGAAAATGCCTCAGAAGGACAAAGTAGGAAAAGTAAAACTCGATCAAGTAAGGCAAATCGCGACAACTAAGTTGCCAGATTTGAATTGCTTGAAGGTAGAATCAGCGATGTCACAAGTTATCGGCACAGCGAAAAGCATGGGCCTAGAGCTTGCGGACTAGGGGGTGAAGTATGGCAGATAAAAGATTTAAAGCAGCTTCTAAAAAAGTTGATTCCACCAAAAAATATACTGTTGAAGAGGCCTTCAAGATAGTCGTTGAAACTGCTACGGCAAAGTTTGACGAATCTGTTGATGTGGCCCTTCGTTTGGGTATTGATCCAAAGCAATCTGATCAACAGGTCCGCGGCGCAATTGCTCTCCCTCACGGTCTTGGTAAAAACGTCAAAGTCGTTGTTTTTGCAAAGGGCCCTAAGGAAACTGAAGCCAAAAACGCTGGCGCCGATTTCGTCGGTGCGGATGACCTTGTTGCAAAGATTCAAGGCGGTTGGCTAGATTTTGATAAGTGTATTGCAACACCAGATATGATGGCGACTGTTTCTAAAGTTGCTAAGATTCTTGGACCTCGTGGTCTTATGCCTAATCCAAAGGTTGGCACAGTGACTATGAATGTTGGTGAGGCAGTTACTGCTGAGAAAAAAGGAAAATTAGATTTCCGCGTTGATAAGGCAGGCATTGTGCATGCTGGTATCGGCAAGAAATCTATGGGCGACACTAAGCTTCGTGAGAACTTCCTGACATTGTTGGGTGCGATCGTGAAGGCAAAGCCCTCTTCTTCAAAGGGTATCTATCTACGAACAATTTCAGTGGCTTCCACTATGGGCCCTGGAGTTAAGATGGATCCAAACCAAGCAGCTGGTGTAGTAAGTTAATAATAAACTAACGCGATCAGAGACAGTAGGTCGTCGAAAGACTTTAATTCTCAACTAGAGATCCTACCGAGATAAGGCAAAAGAGTTTACTTCTATAAGTGTAACCTCCAAAACCAACCTGAATCGCATAAATCTAATGAAAGGAGGCCCTGATGCTAATCACTCGTGCTGATAAAGAGCAAGAAGTTAAGAACTTGACTGACAAAATTGCTAAGTCAAAAGGTGCCTTCGTCGTGGATTTCAAAGGCATGAAGGTGGAGCAAGTTACGAATCTCCGCAAAAAACTTCATACCTCTGAATCTGAGATGAAGGTCGTTCGCAATACTCTCGCAAAAAGAGCGCTGAAAGATCATCCAGCTGTTGAGAAGGCTTTAACAACGTCACTTAAGGGAACCAATGCTCTTGTGTTCTCGTATGGCGAGGTAAATGCCACGGCAAAAGTTTTGGCAGAATTCGCAAAAGACGTCGAAGTTTTGCAAATCAAAACTGGTATTATGGATGGCGAAGCGATGGATTCAGCTAAGATTAATTTCCTAGCTACACTTCCAGGCAAAGATCAGTTGCGTGCACAGTTCCTTGGCGTACTTAATGCTCCAGGCTCAAAGCTTGCTCGTTGCATTAATGAATACGTTAAGAAATTGGGTGGCGGAGACGCTGCAGCTCCACAAGCTTAAATGTGGAATTTAGTTTTAATTAAGGTTTTTAAATAATTTTTGGAGGATTTTATGTCTTTGACAAACGAACAATTGATGGACGCATTGTCTAGCAAAACAGTTCTTGAACTTGCTGAACTTGTAAAAATGTTGGAAGAAAAATGGGGCGTTTCTGCAGCTGCGGCTGTTGTTGCAGCCGGTGGTGGCGGTGCGGCCGCTGCTGTTGAGGAAAAGACGGCATTTGACGTCATCCTTGTTGACGCGGGCGCTAACAAAATTAACGTGATCAAGGAAGTACGTGCCTTGACTGGTCTTGGCTTGGCAGAAGCGAAAGCTCTCGTTGAAGCTGGTGGTAAGGCCGTTAAAGAAGGCGCTACTAAGGAAGACGCTGAGAAGATCAAGAAGGCTCTTGAGACTGCTGGCGCGAAAGTTCAAGTTAAGTAGTAATTTTAGAACTTTATGGCCTCTTTTACGCGTGAGTGCAAAAAAGAGGCCATTTTGCATTTTTATTGAAATGTAAAATTGACCCCTGTCCTCAAGGGTATTATATTTGGTCGGCTATACTTTACGCCGAAAAACTGATTATTCAGTTTATATGAATTTTTAGTTCTGAATTTAGCACAAATATTATTGTGAAATTCAGACTAGGACGGTTTGATCTTTATGGGAGATTCAATGGATAAAACTCCAGTCACGGCCTCTAATCTGCGTATCAGAAAGTCTTTCGCTCAAAATAAACAAGTTATCGACATACCGAATCTGATTGAATTGCAAAAAAGCTCCTATGAAGCATTTTTGCAGAAAGATACAGATCCGGATCGTCGCGGTGAAGAGGGATTAAACGGAGTTTTCAAGTCCGTTTTTCCTATAAGCGACTTTAACAACACCGCTAGTCTTGAGTTCGTGAGTTATACTCTCGAGCCGGCTAAGTACGATGTTGATGAGTGTCGCCAGCGCGGCATGACTTTCGCTGCCCCTATTAAGGTGACATTGCGCCTCATTGTTTTTGATGTTGATGAGGAAACCGAAGCTAGAAGTATTCGAGATGTAAAAGAGCAAGAGGTTTACCTCGGCGAAATCCCGCTTATGACAGCGAATGGATCATTTATTATTAATGGAACTGAGCGTGTTGTCGTATCTCAGTTGCATCGCTCTCCGGGTGTGTTTTTTGATCATGATGGTGGCAAAAACAATGCTTCGGGTAAGCTAATTTATTCTGCACGTGTTATTCCTTATCGTGGTTCTTGGTTAGACGCAGAGTTTGACCAGAAGGACTTGATTCATGTGCGTATCGACCGAAGAAGAAAATTTCCTGTTACAATTCTTTTGAAGGCTCTAGGGTACAATACCGAGAAGTTGCTTGATTATTTTTATGACCTTGATGAGGTTGTTGTTAAGTCTGGAAAGCTCTATAGAAAGCTTGATATTGAAAGAATGTCTGGCCAGAGGGCTATTGCTGACATAGCAGATCCTAAATCAGGCGAGGTTCTAGTTAAGTCGGGCCGTCGTATCACTCGTGCTATTGTTAAGAAAATCAAAGATATAAACTTAACTGAGTTAGAGGTGAATCCTGAGGATTTGGATGGCAAGGTTCTGGCTAAGCCATTGATTGATGAGTCTACTGGTGAAATTATCGCGGATGCAAATGCTGAGCTGAGTGCTAGCTTGATCAAAAAAGCGGTTGCATTAGGTATTGATCGATTTTACATGATCTTTTTTGATGGTCTCAGTGTGGGGCCTTATCTTAGAAATACCTTGCTGGTAGATAAAGTAAACAACAAAGACGAGTCTTTGATTGAGATATATAAGCGCCTTCGACCGGGCGAGCCTCCCACCCTGGAAGCGGCAACTGCATTCTTCCATCGGTTATTTTTCGATTCTGAAACCTATGACTTGTCTGAGGTAGGTCGTATTAAGATCAACCACAGATTTGCTATTCCAATGGAAGAGTGTCCTCCAGAGTTT
>JAMIQD010000109.1:0-6149 GCA_035914755.1 Pseudobdellovibrionaceae bacterium
AACAAGCTTAGTAGCTCAACGGCTCTCGATGAACTCCTGATGCTTCCAATTTTACTCTTTTTTTCTTCCTCATTCTTATCCTACATGTCTCTGCGAAAAAACAAAAGCCCCACCAAATACGAAATCTGGGCCGATAAAATTTTTATCTTCGGGCTTCTATCCATCACTGTTATTTCTTTAACGTTTGTGTTCGAAGTTTTGCTTTAGCAAAATCAACAGTCAGTTACTTTATCTTTCGAGCACACAGCGTAATAAAGTGAGCATGTCTCGGATCCAACGAAGCTACAAAAGTCGGTAAAGGATAGTATCCCGCACCCATTACTCTAATATCCTCAAACCCATGCGCCTGAAAAAACTCAACAAGACCGAGGTAGTTAAAAATTACCTTGTGAGTCCATGTTGAAAATTGAATTGGTTCATTCTTAAGAAGCGCCATGGGATTTCCCAATCCTGCTTTCAATGACGACATGTTGGTCAGAGAAAATATTTGCCAGCCAAAGATGGACGCAAATATATTGTGCCAGCTGCTGCCATTTTCGGTGCTAACCACCACATGTCCACCTGGTTTTAGCACTCGAAATATTTCGGAGGCAAAAAGATCCACATCCGCAACATGCTCAATTACTTGGTTAGCGTGAACTAAATCAAATGAATTGTCGTCCATTGGAAGTCGCTGGCCTAAATCAGAGATTACAACTTCGATTGACTTGCTTCGAGCAAGAGCGGCTCTCTCTTCGATGAGTTCGATGCCATAGGTTTTTTTTGCTTTAGCTGACGCAGCAACCTGCGAGGTCCAATCACCATCGTCACAGCCAAGGTCTAAAAATCTTGCCGGAGCCAGATCCGTCACAAGGCTAATAATATTTTGGCGATTGTGGCTCATGGCCACATGAAATTGATCTTTCAAGTAAGACTTAATCATATCCAAAGCTTATAAATACTTCTCATGGAATTCACTCGAAATAGTCCAAAAGCCTATATACGCCCTGTCTACCTTGACGATCGACTAGGGCGTCATCTCGCCGAAGAGCTTTTTCTTTCGTCATCACCGTGCTTATTTTGTGGCACCGGCTTGCCGAGCGCCTTGCAAGCAGCGGCATCGAGACTCTTGCCTGCCCCCATGCTTGGGCAGTGATCTTTCGCGAATTTCAACCCAGCAAGATGTTGAGCTTCAGACCATTCAAAATCCACCAGATAGGTCTCCAGCAATTTTCGCACACCTTCACAGCGCTGCTTATCAAGCCCCATTCCGCACTCATCGCCGGTCTTTGTAAAACTATTCTCTTCTAAGAACTCTTTCACATCTGTGCCAAGCTGGGTGCCTTGACACTGGTTCGATGAACTATAGAACTTGCTCGCTCTAAACATTCTGACCGCATCATGTTCAGCAACTTTGCGGCTAATCTTTTTTTGTAAAATCTCATTGGTGATGTCTTCGTCCATCAAGACCGTCAAGTTAAGCAAATCGGCCGCGTAACAATGAGAGGGCGGCGACTTTGTTTTTTTGATCCAGTAACTATAACTAGAGGCCCCTGTGCCTTTTGATGTGGCTTTATCAAAGCAAGATTCAAAACTTTTTCGCACCTTAAGTAGATCTTCAAATATTTGACTGGTCGATTTGCCGGAAAAATGGGGATTTTCGAGTCCAGTCAAGCTATTGCACATTCTTGAAGAACGATAAACGTTAATAGCTCCTTTAACAATTTTTTCAGAAACGAAATCGGGAACATTCCTTCTAACAAGAAAGCAGCTCGAGTAGGCAGCGCCCATTAAGTGATAATATTTTCCGGGAAGAAACTCGGCCCCCTTTGATGGGGCCTGTATTTTAGCAATTCTATCCTTGAGCACCTCAGGGATATCATATTGTTCGCCTAAAGATTTAGCATAATACATGGCTCCCACAGGGGCTGGACAGGTGATCCCCTCCTCAAATCCCACCGACTTTTTTAATTTATTAAAAATTGCGTCTGAACCGCCTTTTTTTTCTAGAGCAGATCTTTTTTCGGCGGGCAGTCCCTTCCAGATCTCGGCAATTTTATTTTTGATATCAACGTCAGAATAAAAAAGATTTTTTCCTTTTTGACCACCTGAAAACTTCATTCTGAAATCTTCATCGAGTTGATTTAAGTCATCATGGCCGCAAATCCCAACAAGCTGCATTGCTAGCAACTTGTCCCCCTTTGAATAACTCAAAGCTTTCTCCCACAACCATCCCGGTTTAAGGCCCGTCTCTTTGGTTGTATCCTTTAGTGAAGGCTTGCCAAGCTTAGTTGGATTCATAAGGCTTTTTAAATTAACTTCTAAATCGTTTGCCAAAAGATCCGCATAAAAGTTACCAGCCAGCTCGTTGATACACGGGTTTTCATAAAGAAGCTCTTCGTTAAAATTTTTAAAGCCAACATTCTGCCCCTCATCGGATTCAAGACCGATAACCGCCAAATAGTCTTGAATTCCCTGCCGTTGTTTTGCCGGAAGTAAACTCAGGGCAGAAATCACAGCCTCTTTTTTATTTGAAGGCAATATCTTTATAAGGTCGTCAATCTGCGCGCGGCCAACACTCGCGTGAAACACAACTAAAGCATAAACAAAAAAATGAACTCTATTCATTTTTTAACTCACAGGAAAATAAGATTTCCGCTGCAGAATTAGTGATCTTCCAAAATGTCCGGTTATCACTTTGAACTTGGTAAGTCTTATCTAAAACTAAGAAATCAACTCCCTCTTGAGGATAGACCTTGGCGATAGCCTTGTCGTGCACCAAAAACACCAATTTGGCAGATTGTAAAATCGTGAGCGAAAGGTTTTTTTTGTAAAAAGACCTTTTTTCTTTGTCATTTTCAATCCGAATCGTTCCCTTATTGAAGCAATAAATCCTGTTCGGCTTATCAAAGGAATAACCTCGTTCGGCAAGAAGCAAACAGAAAGCAAACAGGAGCCTCGCACTCATAAAGTCTCCTTTGCTGCCCCAGGAACCAATAGGCTGACATTGCTTTCAAAATTCTCATCACTAATTTTTTTGCAAGTACCTTGCAACTCAATTCCTAACCGCTGACACTGCCCGCGAGCGATGAATAGCCCCAGGCCAAAACCCCGCTCGCCTGAGGTCCCGGAGTGGCTCTCGCCAACAAAAGAACCTTCAAATATTTTTTTATAGTCGACACTCTTATCACAGAGATTAATAATCTCGATCAGAACTTTCTGATTTTTCTTCTGAGCCCGAATTTCTATCGTCTGATTGAAATCCGAAAACTTGATCGCGTTCGCAAGAAGATTACTTAGAATCTGAATCGTAAAAACTACGGGCTCCGTAGAGACCTCAATCTTTTCCATCGCTTCAAAGTCATACTTTAGAGTTAAACTTTTTTCTTTTATCTGATTTGAAAAAATAAACTCGAGCTTTTTAAGCGAGGACATCAAAGTAACATTTCGCAGGAGTCTTTCGGACTTCTCATTCGTCTTGACTAGATCATACATGCTTTTAATTTCAATTAAAGTTTCACTCAGGCCATCAATGGCCGTTCTCGCATTTTCAACTGGTTTTAAAAGCAACGGGTCGGCAGCCACTTTTTTGGCAACAACTTCCACAGACAATTTTGCAACCAACAGCTCATTAGACAGATCATGAAGAATTGTAGCGAGCAGCCCTCGATAACTTTCATTGATTTGATCCTTTTCTAAGGATGCATTCTCTGCCTCGCGAATAAAAAACAGCGTTGTTGCTGTCGTCGCTGCAATAGAAATTCCAGCAAAAATCCAAATCCCGAAACCAAGGTCTGAATTTCTATACAGGATCGGAAATGGCTCATAGACCTCAACAATGACCGAGACAACGGCCAGGGACAGAAAAAAGAAAAGGGACAACCCCAATACCATTTTTCGGTTCAATATCAGTGCCGCCACTGCAATCAGACCAGGAGCGATAACCAAATCGACGACATAACTGGGTTCACAAAAAAACCTGAGAGCTACCTCAACCAACATCAAATAGAGAAAGTATAAAAAAATAACTTTTTCACTAATTCGGTGGCGAATTTTAAGATAGATAAAAAGAGTGGGTAACAGATACGGAATCAATATCCACGGAATTAGACTATGACGCCCCTGGCCTAAATAAAGCGTAATAATAAAAAGACAAGACGCCATGAGGATTAACAACACATTTCGAAAAACGACAGCTCTAATTTCTGCAAGCACAAACAACCCCAAATAACACCCCACCGATCTGGTGATTCTACTCCTTCAGCTCTCTGTAATAAAGTCTAAATGTGTTGAATGCTTGCCGCAGGGGATATTCTGGCTCGCCCGCCTGTCTTGGCTTTCACTTAGAATATTTCAGCACAAAATCTTCATCGATTCTTGATAGTCATACAAATCTCATATCCCCATAATCATCAACGGAGGTATTTATGAAAGCGATTTATTATAGTGATTCCCCAGGACGAAGCTCTTCAAGAATTATAATGTTGGGCAGTATTTATGTGCTGCTGGGGCTAGCAGCCCTTTTCTTCACAACGGCCACGACTTTCTTTGCGGTCATGACGCTTGGGGTTTTGCTGGTCTGTGTAGGCATAGCAGAAATTGTTTACGGTATCCAAGGACGAAAACGTGGGCAACTTTGGCCGCACTTAGCTTTTGGCTGTTTGGGGCTCATTTGCGGGGGCTTGATTATGGTCAATCCAATCGAAAATACTCTTGGACTAACTCTTATTGTGGGCTTTCTACTGGTTGCCGGGGGGCTAGCAAAAGTGATCGGCGCCTTCGCTGAAAGATCTCACGGTTGGGGTTGGTACGCGGCGAACGGCGTTATCTCCGTGCTCTTGGGCGGCCTCATTCTCGCGACCTTCCCGGCCTCCACCTTCTGGACAATTGGTACCTTCGTGGGTGTAGACTTGCTTGCTTCAGGATTTATGTTGATCGGCCTTGGCACAACTGCAAAACGAGCAAAAAAGGAATTGGTCGGAGAAATGTACTCCACTCTCAACCCCGAACCCAATCTCCATGAGCGGCGCTCAGAAGAAAACCCTTTGATTCATCATTAATTACTTAAGACTTTGGTCGAGTGAGATGTTTTACTTTTCGCTAAAGAGACCTACAATGGGCGCATGATAAGGGTTATCTGCGTCCTTTCTATTTTTGTTGCGACTCTCAATACCACCCTGGCTCAGGCGGCCTTTGTTTCGCCGATCTCAGTCAATATTGCGCCCCCCGTGCAGTTTCCCCCCTCTGATTTTAATGTGGCAGGAGTGAGAGCGAGCATCCTCTGGGGAAAACACCGAGATGTCTTGGGTATTGATGTTGGACTCCTCGGAAACATCACCGAACAAACTTTCGCAGGCATTGCCGTCTCCGGACTTTTCAATTACACAAAAGGAAACACAACCGCCGTCGGTCTCCAACTCGCCGGCCTCACTAATATCAACACCAATAAAACCCGAATATTTGGCCTGCAGCTCGCACTCGGAGCAAACTACAATCAGGCAGCCACCACGATCACAGGGTTTCAAATCGCTGGCCTCGCAAATGTTTCTCCCTTTACGGCTATTTACGGCATGCAAATTGGGCTCTACAATAGAGCCAAGGATGTCTACGGACTTCAGATAGGCCTCGTCAATGTGGCGGACAACTTGCATGGAGTACAAATTGGGCTTGTTAACTTCAATAAAAAAGGCCCGTTTGCCATTTCTCCAATCCTGAATGTTGGTTTCTAGTTCAAGTAACTTTCGCCTCAACGAAGAATTTGGGTAAAAACTCTGCCTTGGTTTTGAGAAACGGCTTCGACATCAAAATACAGCCGTGAAATCTCTTGGCCATTTTCGGTTTTTACTTGGACTCGCCACGAGCCAGGTTGATAATTGCTTTTGACAGCGAAACCACGATAGCCGGTCTTTCTCCCGCCGACGACTTGAAATGGAATTCGATCCGAGTTCTGCCACTCCCCCTTCGGCGTCAACCATGACCAGTGGATATAAACTTTGTCAGAAAATCTCGCCGGAGAAAAAATCTCCGCATAAAAATAGATTTTATCACCAGGTTGGGCTAAAAAATCCTGATCTGAGGACTGCCAAAATTTCCACCATTTTTTTTCCGTTGAGAGAACGTAGCTCCCCTCTTTTTTCTCCACCATATGATAAACACCCTGCTGATTCACA
>JAMIQD010000110.1:0-14334 GCA_035914755.1 Pseudobdellovibrionaceae bacterium
AAATTCCTGCTTCTTGGGCTCCAAAGTTCCGCCCAGGTGCAGAATTCAAAGCAATGGTAAAGTAATTTACCGCATCGAAATGCTTTTCAAAAAGGATCACGAAAGTGGTCCTTTTTTTTTGCCACAAAACTGTATAAGATCTGTTCTAACGGGGGCTTTATTATGAAAAGAATTGGTGTATTTACGTCTGGTGGAGATGCTCCAGGAATGAACGCAGCCATTCGAGCAGTTGTACGCATGGCTATTGCAAAAAAACTAGAAGTCTTTGGAATTCGTCAGGGTTACACTGGGATGATTGATGGCAATATCCAACAAGTTTTCCCTCGTGACGTTGCCAATATCATCCAGCGCGGCGGGACTGTTTTAAAAACTGGCCGCTCTCAGGAATTCTTGAAGGCCGAATTTAGGGCGAAAGCAGCAGAGCAAATTCGCACCCTCGGAATCGAAGGCCTAGTTTGCATTGGCGGAGACGGCTCCTTTCGTGGCGCCCATGCCCTCTGGGAAGAGCAACGGATACCGATCATTGGTATTCCCGGAACAATCGACAATGATATTTTCGGCTCAGACAACACTATCGGTTTTGATACAGCGGTCAACACCGCCCTCGATGCTATCGATAAAATTCGAGATACTGCCGCTAGCCATGATCGCCTTTTTATCGTTGAGGTGATGGGAAGAAACTCAGGGCATATCGCCTGTCATGTAGGCCTTGCTGGGGGCGCTGAAGAGATTTTTACTCCCGATGCCAACACCACTGTGGAAAAAGCAGTGGATCGAATCAAAGACTCTATCCAGAGAGGAAAGTCCAGTTCCATCATTGTTACTGCTGAAGGGCAAAAGCCAGGAAGAGCCTATGATTTGGCTGAGGCCATTCGAAAAAAATCAGGATTGGACGCCAAAGTCTGCATTCTAGGCCATCTCCAGCGCGGAGGAAGCCCAACCGCAAATGATCGCATTTTAGCCTCCCGCTTCGGGGCCGCGGCCGTAGAACTATTGCTGCAGGGGCAGTCGGACATCATGATTGGCACGGACGGACCGAAACTCGTCACAATGCCCCTCGAAGTCGTCGTCAAAACCGAGAAAAAAACTTCGCAAGATCTC
Organism: Pseudobdellovibrionaceae bacterium; assembly: GCA_035914755.1. Lineage (GTDB taxonomy): Bacteria > Bdellovibrionota > Bdellovibrionia > Bdellovibrionales > Bdellovibrionaceae > JACMRP01. Next base: position 1,102 of record JAMIQD010000110.1, read on the forward strand.
ATAAATTTGGCAATGGCGTTATCGATTTAATAGAGCTCTTGCTTCAAAATAAAAATTGACCGACTCTCCTGTGATTGCAATTATTTGCGTATAAATGGGAGTCTTCATGAAAAAATTGTTCGTCTCTATTCTAGCTATATTACCATTACTCGGCGCGTGCACAAAAAAAAGCACGGATATTCTTATTGGTGAGTTCGGCTCACTGACTGGAAGTGATGCAACCTTTGGTCTTTCAACTAACAAAGGTCTGCGCATGGCTTTCGAAGAAATTAATGCCGCTGGTGGCATTAACGGCAAGAAAATCAAATTAATCACTATTGACGATCAAGGAAAGAGCGAAGAAGCCGCAAGTGCAGTTACCCGCTTGATTACACAGGACAATGTCGTTGCGATTATTGGCGAAGTGGCAAGTGGCCGCTCCATTGCTGCGGCCCCCATCGCGCAAAAACATCAAATTCCGATGATCACCCATGCTTCAACAAATCCTGAGGTGACCAAAAAAGGAGATTTCATTTTTAGAACCTGCTTTATTGATCCGTTTCAAGGTTTTGTCGGAGCTAAGTTTTCGATTCAAACATTAAAGGCAAAAAAAGCAGCCATTTTAAGAGATGTTAAGTCCGAGTACTCCGTGGGACTTGCGGATGTCTTTGCCACTGAGTTCAAAAATATGGGCGGTGAAATTATTGCCGACCTTAGCTTTCAAGGGGGAGACCTTGATTTCAAGGCCCAACTAACTCAGATCCGCTCGAAAAATCCCGAAGTTATTTTTATCCCTGGTTATTACACAGAGGTTGGCCTAATCGCCAAGCAAGCCCGCGAACTGGGGATCAAAGTTCCTCTGGTTGGTGGAGACGGTTGGGATTCTGCCCGCTTGCATGAGATAGGAAAAGAGGCGATCAATGGCAGCTACTACTCAAATCACTATACAACTGAGTCTACGGATCCAGCAGTTATTGAGTTCATGAAGAAGTATAAAGAAAAATTCAACGAGACTCCGGATTCAATGGCGGCTCTCAGCTATGATGCTGCAAAAATTTTAGCCGCGGCCATTGGGCGCACAAAAGAGCTCACTCCAAAAAATATCCGCGATGAGCTGGCAAAAACAACTGACTTTCCTGGAGTAACCGGAAAAATCACCATCAACGCTGATCGTAATGCAGTTAAAAGCGCCGTGATCGTGCAAGTGCAAGGACCTGAGCGCAAGTTCATTTCGACAGTAAGCCCCTAGGGATTTTCATGCAGGATTTCATTCAGCACATCATCAACGGCATAAGTCTCGGAAGTATTTATGCCCTTATAGCTCTGGGCTATACCATGGTGTATGGAATCATGAAAATGATCAACTTTGCACATGCTGATGTATATATGGTTGGCGCCTTCACTGCTTACTATGTTGCCAAATGGATGGGCCTAGAATCGTCTCCTGGCCTGTCTACACTCGTCACTCTTCTTGTAACATCAATGATCGTTTGCAGTGTTCTCGGTCTCTTGATCGAACGCCTAGCCTATCGCCCTTTAAGAAAAGCTCCTAAACTTAATGTCCTCATTACCGCGATAGGTGTGAGTTTGTTTTTGGAGTTCGCTGGACAAGTTATTTTTGGTGCAGATCCAAAAGTTTTTCCTGATATCATGAATCAATTTGTTATCGCAAGCTTTGCGGGACTTGAACTAAAGTCTTCCGATGTTACTGTTCTTGGTGTCAGCTTAATTGCGATGGTGATCCTGAATTTTATTATTCAAAAAACAAAAATTGGCAGAGCCATGAGAGCGGTCAGTTCAAATGCCTCAGTGGCTTCGATGTTAGGGGTTAACACCGACCGAGTGATCTCCTTCACTTTCATTGTGGGATCCTCTCTCGCTGCCATTGGCAGCATCTTGGTCGGAATGAAGTACCCTAAAATTGATCCTCTGATGGGAATGATGATTGGCCTCAAAGCCTTCGTCGCGGCCGTTCTTGGAGGAATCGGCAGCATCCCGGGCGCCGTCGTGGGTGCTTTGATCATGGGCCTTTCTGAAGAAATGGTCGTTGGTTACCTTTCGAGTACATATCGGGATGCACTCGCCTTCGGTATTTTGATTGTTATCTTGATTTTCAAGCCCTCTGGTCTCTTCGGAAAATACAACGTGGAGAAGGTCTAATGTTGAAGGCAGTTAAGCTCCCCTTCATCGCTTTCTCGGCCCTCCTAATATTAGGCGCCCTGCTTAATTTTGGCGTGAATGCATATATTCAATTGATGCTGCTTTTTGTAATTATCAATTCAATCTTGGCCATGAGTCTCAATCTCGTTAATGGTTATACAGGACAATTTTCGCTGGGACACGCAGGCTTTATGGCGATTGGTGCCTATGTTTCGGCATATGCGAGCACTCAGTTTAGTTTTTTTTCGGAGTCCTTTGGCTTCGTCGGCATTTTTCTGACCACGATAGCTGGTGGCCTCCTTGCTGCCTTTGCGGGATTTCTCGTTGGACTCCCGTCGCTTCGCCTCAAGGGAGACTATTTGGCCATCGTCACTTTGGGCTTTGGCGAGATTATTCGAGTCGCATTATTGAACATGGAGGCTGTCGGCGGACCACGGGGTATTTCTGGTATCCCCTCGTTTCCGAATTTCTTTTTTAGCTTCTCGTATTCATGCTTTTGGGCACTGATTTGTTTTTTCTTTATTTGGCGTTTAATTCGTAGCAGCCATGGACGAGGTTTTCTCAGCGTACGCGAAGATGAAATTGCCGCCGAAGCTATGGGCATTAATACAACCGACATGAAAGTTCGCGCTTTTGTCCTTTCTAGTTTTTTTGCTGGCGTTGCCGGGGCCCTCTTCGCCCATGTAACTAATTATATTAGTCCTTCTTCTTTTACTTTCCTAATGAGTGTCAATGCCGTGATCATGGTAGTTCTCGGGGGAATGGGCAGTCTCTCGGGCTCAATCACCGCCGCCATTTTTATCACTTTGATGCCCGAAGCCCTTCGCTCTCTGCAAGATATCACCGGCGTGGACCTGCGCATGGTTATCTACTCTCTTTTGTTGATCTTGATTATGATCTTGAGACCCCAGGGTTTGTTTGGCGACAAAGAAATTCCTGATATCTGGAGAAAATATGTCCGCAAATCTGCTTGAAGTAAAAAACATGACCATGCAGTTTGGTGGGCTCAAGGCTGTGGACTCCTTGTCATTTTCTATTCCCCAAGGCCAGCTGGCCGGGCTGATTGGGCCTAACGGAGCCGGAAAAACAACGGTTTTTAATATGCTCACGGGTGTCTATCGACCAACTCAAGGGGAGATTCTCCTGGGTGATAAAAATGTTGTCGGCATGAGACCCTACGAAATAAACCATCTCGGGTTAGCGAGAACGTTTCAAAATATCCGCCTCTTTAAAAGCCTCACTGTACTACAAAATGTACTCATTGCTACCCATCAGCATATCTCCTATGGTCTTTTCGATACCATTCTCCTTTCAAAAAAATTTCAGAAGCAAGAAGCTGAAATGCATAACAAAGCCCTCTCTCTGCTTAAAATTTTTAATCTCGAAAAAAAAGCTGACGAGATTGCCTCTTCACTTCCCTACGGTGAACAGCGAAAGCTCGAGATTGTACGAGCGATGGCAACTGATCCAAAGCTGATTCTGCTCGATGAACCCGCCGCCGGGATGAATCACTCAGAAACCCATGAACTCATGCAGACTATTGCGAAAATACGACGGGACTTCGACTTGAGTATTCTTCTAATTGAACACGACATGAAATTAGTTATGGGGATTTGCGAAAACATCACAGTCATTGATCACGGAGTTAAAATCGACGAAGGGCCGCCTCAGAAAATCCAAAACTCTGAAAAAGTAATTCAGGCCTACCTGGGAGTCGAGCCATGAGCGAAAAGATATTATTGTCCGTTCGCAATCTTCAGGTTTATTACGGCGCTATTCATGCACTCAAAGGCATCAATTTCGATATCAAACAAGGCGAAATTGTTTCGTTAATCGGCAGTAATGGCGCGGGCAAGACAACGACATTACGAGCGATTTCAGGGCTCACAGAAACTAGCGGCGAAATTATTCTTGATGGAAAATCCATCACCGAAGTCCCTACTCACAAGAGAGTGCAGCACGGGATTGCTCAATCGCCAGAGGGCCGCGGAATTTTTCCAAATCTCACAGTGCTAGAAAATATGTTGATGGGAGCTTATTCACGCAACGATAAAGAAATTCCCAGTGACCTTGAAAAATGCTACCAATTATTTCCTCGTCTTAAAGAGCGCGAAAAACAAATCGCCGGGACTCTTTCGGGCGGCGAGCAGCAGATGCTGGCGATTTCTCGCGCTCTCATGTGCAGACCAAAACTCCTACTGCTTGATGAGCCCTCCTTAGGGCTTGCGCCAAAAATTGTTTCGCAGATTTTTGAAATAATTAAGCAGCTCAATCAAAACGGAATGACCATATTGCTGGTGGAACAGAATGCAAACCAAGCCCTGAAAATTTCCGATCGAGCCTATGTTCTTGAAACAGGGAAAATAAGCCTTGAAGGACGAGGCCCCGAGCTGCTCAGCAACGATGACGTTCGCAGGTGTTATCTTGGAGTGTAAGAACTGCCCCCTTTAAGTGTTGATGGCTTGGGAGTTGCTCCTAGGCCATTTCATGATTCCAGAATGCATTCACTGCAAAGCAAAAGTTCGAGAGTCGGAAGAACGTCTTAAAACCGTCGTTTGTTTCGGATCCTTCTTTCGTGTGAGCGACAAGAAGCGACTCCGGCGCTTTCGTTGTCAGCAGTGCCTGCGTACTTTCTCTGAAGCCAGCTTCAGTCGCTGTTTCAGGCAAAGAAAGCGTCACCTCAATGGCCTTGTCTTTGAACACCTTTGTTCTGGCGTATCACAAAGAAGGGCAGCGAGACTCCTAAGGGTTAATAAAAAGACCATCGTGAGAAAGTTTATCTTCTTGGGAATACAGGCCCACCTTCTTCTCAAGGCCAGCAATCAAAGGAACCCTGCATCCAACATTGTTGAGTTCGATGATTTAGAGACCTTCGAGCATAGCAAGTGCAAGCCCCTCTCCGTCACGATGGCGGTTGAGAGTGGATCAAGGCGCATTCTAGGATTCCGAGTATCGCGGATGCCGGCAAAGGGGCTCCTTGCCGCTATCTCCAGAAAGAAGTACGGAATCCGCAAAGATGAGCGCCCCAGAGCAAGAAGGGAGCTTTTTGCCGAGATAGCTCCTTTTGTCTGTAAGGGAGCTGTTTTTAAATCCGACATGAACCCCAGCTACGGTCCCGATGTAAAAAGGCATTTTCCAGGGAGCGAGCATAAAGTCTTTAAAGGAAGAAGGGGCTGTGTGGTGGGACAAGGAGAGCTTAAGTCCGGAGGCTTTGATCCTTTATTTTCCCTTAATCACAGCTTTGCCATGGCAAGAGCGAACATGAACCGATTATTTAGAAGGACTTGGTGTACGACAAAGAAGCCAGAGTGTCTTGCTCTGCACTTTGCAATGTATGCTCTCTATCACAACCTAGTATTGATAGAGTAAACGCGAAGAGATATCCGAAACAAAGTCTGAGTACCCATTTACATCGAACTTCTTGCCTTGGATGGCCCGAAGTCAGCGGGTTAGGGACGCAAGTCTCTATTATCAGGATGTAGGAAGACCTGCGGAGCCTTCTCCTTCATCAACATTTAAAGGGGGCAGTTTCTCGTCCAATTATGAGACGCCGTTCTCAGTGACCCGCGGAGGGAGAGGCGGATCACACTCCACTGTTATATTTCCATAGACGGCTGTCTATAATATCACTCCGAAAGTCGCATGAGTTCTTTGTGAACTCGGTATGAAGTTTGAAGTAGAGTTTCAATACCAAGTTATGAGAGGGAGGACGCAGCCATAGCAGTTTTAAACATAGCTACACGGACCCTATTTAAATTTACTTATTCGTACCCAAATAGTTTTTTGTTACGAATAAGATCCCGGACCCCAGTTGGAACAAGTTGTTCCACTGGGGATTTTTTTGACGATCATCTCGTGGACTTGGTCCGAGTCGGACCTAAATTGGGCCTCAGGTCGCCAACAAAAATCTTTGTCATCTAACTTCCTTTTGATCAGTGATTTTCCATGAGTCGTTGGTCTTTTTTAGACTCAGTGAGTAATGCCTGGTCTCCATGGAAGCATCAACTTTTGCCTGCCAGTCTTTTCCTGAAATTGTGCCTAGCACTGCGTAAATTGTTTTCGCCGGGGTTTTCACCGTGAGCTGAGCTGTCGCCTCATCGCCTTTGACATCAACATTGCTGACATCAACACGACTATTCTTTTTCATAAAATCAGCGAAGATTTTTTGCTGCTCTAAATCCACAAAGTTTTGCGTTGCTGACGCGAGTAACTCTCTATCTAAATTTTCAGCAGCTAAAACTAGAGCACGATTTTTTACAGCGTAAGAAGAGGTGCATCCACAAAAAACAAATATGACCGCAAATAGAACTGACAAAATTTTTTTCATATGTTGACGCTAACAAAAAAATCCCCTCGAGTCATCATTCTCGAGGGGATTTGACATGGTTAGGTATTAACTAAATTAGCGCTTTAACTGGATAACTTCGTTTAAAAGCTCATCCGTCGTTGTAATCGTCTTAGCATTCGCCTGAAACCCACGCTGATTTTGAATCATGTTCACGAATTCTGTCGCCAAATCAACTGTTGATCGTTCCAAAGACTTTGCAAACAATTTGCCTCGTCCCGAAGATCCTGGCGCACCTAAAGAAGGGCCACCTGAATCTCTAGACTCTTTAAGACGATTGTTACCAACCTTAAAGAGAGCCTCTGGATTTTCAAACTTCGCAAGAGCAATCTGGGCAAGATCTGCTGCTTGACCGTTTGAGTATACCGCCGTCAAGTTTCCTTCGTCATTGAATGACAATGAAGTGATCGTTCCAGCCGCCGCACCATCTTGGTTCCAGCTAATTAAATCAGAACCCTTACCGTATTGTTTAGTGCCATCAAGTCCCTTGCCGCCTTCTGCAATCGCATCACCGAAGTTCAATTTAATTTTTTGTCCCTGGAGAGCGCCGCCCTTAAAGTTAAAAGAGGCGTCAGAAAGCTCCTGGCTATCAAGTTTGCCATCCACGGTAAACTTTAGACTGCCTGTGCAAACCTGAGATAACATTCCCTCTTCCCCGCCAGTGACTTCTTTGCCATCAACCATTCCATGGTAAGACCACTCTCTGTCGGCGGTTTTATTAAAGAACATGCTGAGCAAATGTTTATTTCCTTGTGAGTCGTACATTTCAACACCAGTTGAGTAGTGCGATGTTGAGTATGGGTCTTTTGCATCAAACTTTTTAGTTGGCTCCATGCGAGAGTCTAAATTGAGGTCCAATTTAATTTCTGTTGTTCCCTTAGCAGGAATTAATGCTCGTGGAAATTTAATGTCGGCCATTTTATTGAGGATAGTGCCCTTCTCATCAGCTTGAAAACCTTGAACGCGCTGATTATCGTTTGTTACCAAGTAGCCTTCGCGATCGAAGTGAAATGAACCATCTCGAGTAAATGAGTCTCCATCAGACCCCTTTACCTTAAAGTATCCGTCACCAGAAACAGCTAAATCCGTGACTTTGTCTGTGGAGTCTACGTTTCCTTGAGTCAAAATAGGATTTACAGCTCCGATTTTAACACCACGGCCAATTTGGTTACCACCAAGAATGCCTTTTAAATTTTTTGAGATGATGTCCTGAAACTCTGCGCGGCTTGCTTTGAAGCCGATGGTGTTCGCATTTGCGATATTGTCTGAAATAACCCCCAAGGCTTCGCCTTGAGCTGCCATACCCGACACACCTGTGTATAGTGATGAAAGAATACCCATATGACCTCCATGTCATTCGACGCCTTCATTCGGAATTCGTCGTATTTGGAGGGCCCCCTCTACGAGGTCCGGCCCTATTATTAAAATTTACATAACAATCGTACTGTCAATATTTGTGAAGACATTTTCTTTCAGAGCATTTTTGTCCATCACAGTCACAACAGTATTGTTCTTCACACTCACGATCAAGGCTGAATCATTCATCAAGATCAGCGAGTCTTTAGAACCTTTTGCAGCAGCCTTTCCTACCGCTTCACTCAGTCGCGAAATATCTTCGGGGCTGAATGCAATTCCACGCGTCCTCATTCTTTCTATCGCATGGTTCGAAAACTTAATCCCATCATTCTTGGCTATCTGCCCGGCGACCTGTTTTGCGGGGCCTTGTAAAGAGCCCAAGCCATCCAGAGTCTCACGAAACGATGGTCCAATATTGCCAGCTGGATTTTTAATTCCTGCGGGCGTCGCGGGTATTAAGCTTTCAAAGCCTTGTACCTTCTTCAAGTCCACTTACTTTATCTCCTTCGCGAGCTTCGTCATCATTTCGCGGGACAATCCCACATTATCCATGATGTTGCTCTTTGCAACAGAAGGAGCTGCCACTGCAGGTTTCGCAGACTCTTTATTACCTTCTGTTTTAGTGTTCTCCATTTCGCCCTCTTTTTTCAAGTCCTGCGCAGTCACATCTTTTACTTTCTGGTCGTTACTCATAAGACTGGGGTCCGTAATTTTGCGAACATCCCGCATTTTAATGGTTTGATTCCCGACCAATAGCACGGGGCCCTCACTGGTGTAATTGATGCCGGTGATAATTCCGTCAAAATCTGTTTTGACAGCCATCTTCTTTTCTCCTGCCTTGGCCTCAATTGCGATTTTGTACTCTCCCGGATTCATCTTAGTGCCACGCTCATCTTCTCCGTTCCAAGTGATTTTATTATCACCCTTTTTCAGAGTCTTCAGATCGTAAGTTTTAACCGCTTCACCATCGGCATTCAAAACTTTTATTTGCACATCAGACGCATCCATTGGGAGTGAGAAACGGAACTCGTGGCTGTTATCACCAGGAGAGCGAGTCACCTTTGAAGAGTCTCCGGCCACGGCTTTGCCGATCAAATTCAAGGCTTGATAATTTTCAGTCGGTTTCTGACCATTTTTAAGTTCGGTCAAAGTCGAATTCATATTCTGCATTTGCTCAAGACTTGAAAAGTTCGCAAGCTGGGCGGCCATCTCATGGCTCTTCAATGGATTCGTTGGATCCTGATTCTTCATCTGCGCTATCATCAGTTTAAAGAAGGCATCTTTATCCAATTTGTCATTGCCAGTGGTTCTTAATTTTTTTGAAGGATCCACCCAATTCGGGTCCGTCAATTTGTTAAGAACATCTCCAACGCTTTGATCCCCAAACTTCTGCTGATCGCTGACCGACAAATTTTTGGTCGTGTTGTTGAATTCACTGCTAGGCGTGGTTCCTTGAATATCACCAAACGCCTTTGTTCCTAATTTGACTCCCATCGTTCCCATGACATCACCCTTCCCTGGATGTTAAGCGACCAGATTCAACCCATTTCCTTTATTATCAGCACCTGCATATCTTCTGATACTCGCAGTGCCAACTGGCTCTAAAGGTTGATCAGTTCTTTTTCGTGGATAGCCTCTCATATTTGGAATATCCGCAAACCCTTCTCGCTGCTGAGACGGCGAGCCAAAGTTTTCGCTGAACTTATTCCAAAACTGACGGGTCTGCTCACGCCCCCCCTGATCTTGGTTCGTCTGATTCTGCATGTTGTTCTCGGCATTCGTCGTATTAACAACATCGATCTTTACATGATCTACCGAAAGCTTATGGGCCGCCAAGCTGTTTTTTAAGTCCGAAAGGCCGCTCTCGAGGGTTTTCTTCGCCTCGTTGGTCTCCGCCGCCATTTGAACGTTCACCTTGCCGTTCTCCACTAAAACCTTCATGTGAATTTGTCCTAAGCCTTCCGGTGACATCTGGACCTTCATCTCGCCACCACCTTTTTTAATGAGGTATTGAGCTTGGTTCATTATCTGCCGAACATTGGCTTCGTTTTCACTTGGAGAGATGCCTGAAGACGCTGTTGGCGCATTCGCGACGACGCCCATTGGGAGCGCATTCTCTTGTTTTATTGGCGGCAATCCCTGTGGCGACAGGCTGCTATCGACGGCAAAGAGATTTTTAAAACTCTCTTTTTCGCCGGCCTTCGACAACTCCCGCTGATCACCACGAGTTCCTTTCGTATCTGATGAATACTCGGATCTCTGCTGCCCTTGTTGCTGCTGAAATGATTCGAAGTTGTCCTTCTGTCCCGCTTGTTCAACGACCTGAGCTGTCTTTGCTTCTGATGTCGGCACAGACTCTTTACTCGTCTTTTCCAACTCGGGCAGAGTCTCAGTCTCATCACCCACTTGCTCAGAAACGCCTTCCAGCTGAGAGGCCGTGACGGGAGGAGCTTGCATTTTTAGGTCTTTGGCAAAGCTGGTCTCATCGACATTCATAAGCGAAAGATCCTGCGGTTGCGCAAACTTTTCTTGCATATTCATCTGCACAATTTTGTCGGCCAAATCACCCTGAAACACACCCGCCTGACGTGCATTATCACCCTTCATCCAAAACTTCTCGTTCATACCATCTAGAGACTGGTTCAGAACTTGTCGCTTCTGAAGAGCTGACGTAGCTCGCTCTTGAGCCATTGCATTGCCCGCCACCATTGCCCCCAAGTTTGGATCTGGCAATGGCCTGGGTGTTGTCGTATTTGTATCTATTTTTGCCAGCTGCGCAAGCAAACCCATATACATGTTCTTTGCCTCGTCGACGTCTTCGCCCTCTAAGTCCAATTGACCAATGACTTGATCAATCGTCTCTTCTGGAGACTCCGCCTGGTTGGCCACATCTAGGTTTGCCATTGCTTCCACGATTCGCGTGGGAGGGACACCGAATTCACTCTCGAAAGAGTCCATGAACTTCAGTATCGCTTTTTGTCTCTGGCTACTTCCACCTGCTTGTTTGTTCGCCCCATCATCTTTTGTCGCTTGAACCTTTTCGGTTTTCAGCTCCAAGTCCTTCCGCATGACTTTACTTTGATCGCTTCTTTCCGGCCTTTCAACAGCCTTGCCAGAAACTTTCTCAGTCGTCGTCCGTGGCGGTGATTCCTTTTCTTTAGCACCTAGCATTTCGCTAAAGGAATCAGACCCGGCCTTCTTGGAATCTCTCAGATCATCCACTTTTGATCTTTCTGAAGAGCCCAAGTCAGCGACACCCTGTAACGGGGGTCCGACTATAGATTGTAACAACTTGCTTCCTCCTTCCTTGGAAAACTTATTTTACGAACTACTTCCTCTTGTATCCTGCAAACTTTTCAGACAAAACTTGTGCCTTTTCTGGCTTTAACAGATTCATTATATCTGCGGCACTCTTCTTTTTCATACGCCCAAGTATCTCAACCGCCAAATCCTCGTCCATCGTCTCAAAGACTTTAGCCGCCTGAGGGGGCTTCATGTCAGAGTACATCAATACCAAAGTATCGACTTTTTTATCATCCACCTTGACCTTATCCTCAAGCACACTCGATATGCCTCTGCGGACATCCTCAAGCTCCTTAAGGCGCTTATCAAGCTCCGCCTTTTGCGTCTGAAGCTCTTGATCCAAGCGATTAAGTTCTTCTTCTCGCTCATCAAGTTCTTTTTTTCTCGCGTTGAGTTTTGTGAAGTGATCAAAAGACTCGTCTTCTGAAGCATCTTTGTCCTCAACACCTTTTTCGCTAGAAGCCGCTTTCTTGATTGAATTTTCTTCGGTCTTTTCTTTGCCAGCAATTTCAGATGAATCTTTCTTGTTTTTACTAGGCGCCTCTTCGGCAGAAGCGACTCCTAAGAATGAGACTTCCACGCGCTTCACATAACGTTCTACTTCGCTGTAATTTTCGACGCCCCAAAAAGTCGCCAGAACTCCCAAAAAAGAGGTGGTGACTAACTTCCACGGAATTGTTTTTTTGGCCTTTTTCTTTGGCTTACTCTTTATTCCCATTCGAAGCTTTAACTGCTTTTCGATGTCTTCTTCAGTGAGTTTGAAGTGTTGTGGCTTCGCTACAGAGTCCGATTTGGACGCCACTTTTCTGGCATTTTTAAAAAATTGATCATAACCGTTTTTCATTGCTTTCAGTTTATCTGGAATGGACGTCTAACAGCAAAAATTCTGCGCTGGACTCGACTAAATTGTTGCCTGACTTAAGAAGTTTTTTCAAAAGCGACGAGTGCTTCTGGCCCGTCGACTAGGACGCTTCCTCTCGTTTTGCTGCAGACTTAAAGCGAAGAACGCTTTGCTCGTCCATCTCTTTTTGCTCTTCGTTATCAAGATTATGCTTAAATTCCGCAAACTTTTTCTCTTTAAGCTTTGCGATCACTTTTGTTTCCACAGCTGCTTGCAATAGTCGACTGCGCTTTTCCTCGGCAATTGCTTCTTGCTGCTGAATTTTTTTGTTTTGCATCTCTATTAATATTTTTTGATTTTGAAGAAAGCTATGAGCCTGCTGAAGGCTCGGCCCCGCCATGCCGCCACCTTGTTGTACATCAAAGGACCGAATACGAGCTTCGTCGGCCAACCCCTCTAAATGAACAAGTTTCTCTTTAAGTTCTGCAAGTACGGCCATTGAATCTTGAAAATCTTTTTGTGCGATATTTTCATTTATCTTTCTGTGCTCTAGGACTTTTTGTAACGGGAACTTGAATTTCATTCTGTTCCCTCCTACGAGTTAACCAAAAGACCTTGCATCATACGCAGACACTGATTGAAGTTAGTTGGATCTTCCACTTGTTGCTTTAAAAAGGCATTTACACCGTCAATAAGCTTCACTGCCTTATCAATCTTCGGATTTGCACCGGCCTTATAAGCACCAATGTTTATCAAATCTTCTGCCTCTTTATAAGTCGCTAAAATCTCTCGTATTTTTTGGGCCATCTTTACGTGCTCTGAGGTCGCAACACTTCTCATCACGCGACTCGCGCTTTGCAAAACGTCAATTGCAGGATAATGCCCCTTATGGGCAAGCGCCCGACTGAGCACGATATGACCATCAACAATGGATCTAACGGAATCTCCAATTGGATCATTCATATCATCGCCTTCAACCAACGTAGTATAAAGACCCGTAATACTACCTTCGCCCTCGAATGCTCCCGCTCGCTCCAAAAGCTTCGGCAGAGTCGAAAAAACACTGGGTGTGTAACCTTTTGAAGAAGGGGGCTCGCCGGTGCTAAGACCAATTTCTCGCTGTGCCATTGCAAAGCGAGTTATCGAATCCATCATCAGCAAAACATTTTTTCCTTTTGCGGCAAAGTATTCAGCGATAGCCGTTGCTACAAATGACCCACGCATACGAAGCAAAGGACTTTGGTCGCTT
>JAMIQD010000111.1:0-2858 GCA_035914755.1 Pseudobdellovibrionaceae bacterium
TTCCATAGACAGTATAGTAATGATCGCCATGATCGAGTATTAAAACTTTACCGAGTCCGGGTAAGCTTCCGACGAAAGAAACGACTCCGCCAAACACCGCTCGAACTAGACTTCCCAGCGGAGCCGCGATTAACAAGCCTTTATTGCTAAGGACATAAGGCTGATCGGGTTGCTTGATCAAACCGAACTGATTTAACACTAGACCTTGTACTGGATTTGGCAAAGAGCCACGTTGCACTTCAAATGACGGCTTTAAGAGCATGTCCATGACGCCGCTATCTGACAAGTCGTAACCCGATGGCTTGCTCTGAAGAGCTTTCAGCTTTTCTAAAGTAAATAACTTTGATTTTCGAAGCCCCGATAGGATTTTATTTTTTTGAACTGCCTCTTGCTGGAGTTTTTCTTCTTCGGCTTTTATGCTTTCTTCTAGGCTTTTTAGGCTGGTAAGTTTTTGTGTCAATTTGGAGCGACGAAACTCAAAATCTTCTAGGCTCTTTTTATATCCTTGTATTAAACCAAAGTCCCTCTGCGCGACCAAGCCAAGAATTTTCAGGTTTCGCTCTAAATCAGCGGAGCTCTTTGCCGAAAAAAGAAATCGCGCAAGAGTTGGTCCACGCAGTTTGTATATCGCTCGAAGCCGTTCTGTCAGTTGGCGTTTTTGAAGCTCAACCTGAGTTTTATTTTCGTCTATTTTTTTGCTCAGGCCTTCAATTTCAAGCTCGACGAGATTTTTTTGTTCGCCCAGGCGACCCTTGCCGCTAACGAGTTTCTGTAAGTTTTTATTAATGCCATAGAGCGCGGACAAAACTTTTTTTTGTTTCAATTCTTGGTGATCAAGCTGCTCTTTCGTAATTTCAATGTCACTTACACTCTTGCTCGGCACGGAATACGCCATGGGTTTCTGCGCCCACGAAAGGTCCGGAATAAGAATGACCATGATAAAACAAATCATAGGCTTCTGGCCGCCCAGCCATCATTAATTTGCCGGACACAAAGGTATGAGCCTATTGCTCCGAGACCTGCGCCGGCAATGCAGAATCCAACTATCAACACAGGATTCAGAAAGTTTAGGTGCCCACCAAGCTGTAAAAAGTGAAGTTGCTTTTCAAACATTCCGATTATTCCAGAATACATCACATATGAAATTGTCACTGCCAACGAAGATGCAATAAAACCAATAGTAGCGCCCTCAACAAGAAATGGGCGACGTATCATGCTTGGTTTTGCGCCGATCAACTCTAAAACTTCAATTTCTTGGCGTCGCGATTGAACAGACGCACGTATAACATTAGAGAGCACGAACAGCGCCGCCCCCAAAATAATAATTCCGATGGCTTCGCAGCCCCTCTGAAAGTAAAACAAAAACTGGCTGTATTTTTTTACCCACTCTTGGCCATAGCTCACTTCGGTGACAATTTCTTCTGCTTTTAGTGTGCCTGCAAGCGCGTCCAATATTTTTAGATGCTCGACTCCGGCCACAGACTCATTCAGTGAAATCTGCAAACTTGCAGGAATGAGGCTTAGAATGTCATTTTGGTTTAACAGATCTGGGGCGTAGCTCGCCATCTGTCCTCGAAACTCCTGGAGCGCCGCCTCTTTTGTGATGAGCTTTACCTTGCCCACATTTTTGTTTGTCTCTATTTTGTTCTGCAAGACTTGGACTTGGTCAGGATCTGACTCTTCAGCCAAATAAACTGTCATCTGCAGGTCCTCGCCCCAAAGGGTTAGAATCTTTCGTAAATTTTGAGACAAAAGGACGGAGATACTGACCACCAAATAACAGGCGGTCACCACAACTAAGGTTGAAAACTGCAGGGCCCAATTTCGTTTTAAACTGCTGAGACGCTGCTCAAATACTGAACGAATCATTATTGATCTCCCACAACCAAGCCGTCTTTAAGGTCAATACGTCGTTTGTTTCTCCGTCGAACCATATCTTGATCGTGGGTCGCCACAAATACTGTCGTGCCTTGAGAGCACACGCGCTCTAATAGATCCATGATCTCTTCGCTGAGCTTAGCGTCGAGGTTGCCGGTTGGCTCGTCGGCTATCAAGACTCCGGGCTGATGAACGATAGCTCGGGCAATGGCCGTCCGCTGCTGCTCTCCACCAGACACAAAGTCAGGGAATTGATCGTATTTGTGTGTCAGACTGACCTGCTCAAGAACCTCTTGGACTCTGCGCTGAATATGTTGCGGCCGGTCTCCGCGAATTTGAAGAGGCAATGCGATGTTTTCAAAAATTGTGCGGTCCTTCAGCAAACGAAAATCCTGAAAGACGACGCCGATCTTGCGGCGATACTCGGCAACCTTATTCTCGTTAAGTCGACTGAGATCCACTCCCGCAACTTGAACCAGACCCGAAGTCGCGACGTCAAAGGCAGAAATCATTTTAAATAGCGAAGTCTTACCGGCCCCACTGGGTCCCGTCAGAAACACGAATTCGCCTTTATCGATTTTCAAATCAATGTTTTTGAGGGCGTGGATCGAACCAGGATACGTTTTGTAGACATGTGAGAATTCTATCATCCCTTGATTCTATGAAATCCCTCTTCTATTTCATAGAACCCTTAAAACGAACTCGACCTAAGGCCGCACTATTTGGGCATTTTTCCGGCCATCAAAACATCTAAAATGTCTGCGTGCTGTCGACGGAGAGCGTTTTTTATAGACTCGCTCTCGCGAAGAGCTCCCGCCTGGAGAATAGCCTCATAAGAAGTTTTTATGGTTTTAATGACGGCCCCGTTACAAAAAATTCTGCTGACGACGAAGGGGTTTTTTTGACCCCAATCTTCAGTCTGCACATGAAATTTCTGTCCACGCACTGTTACATCTGAATTAAAACCCTTTTGCATATGT
>JAMIQD010000112.1:0-6617 GCA_035914755.1 Pseudobdellovibrionaceae bacterium
GAACTCTCGAGCCTGTTGACGTCACGAAAATCGTTGAACGAGTCACACGCTGCTGCCAGGGGCTTGCTCAGGTCGACCCTCTCCGCGTAGCGACAAAAGCGATTAGTGGACTTTATGACGGAGCTACAACCAAGGAACTCGACAATCTCTGTATCCAAACCGCGAGCCTTCTGATCGGTGAAGAGCCCGAATACTCTCGTCTTGCTGCTCGCCTACTCTCTACTTACGTCGATGAAGAGGTTAGATCGCAAAAAATTGGCTCTTTTGCAGATGCCGTAATTCAGGGATTTCAAAACGGCCTCATGTCAGAGTCTTTATATAAGTTTGTCGAAGGCAACAAAGCCGCACTCTGCGCTGCCATTGAACCCTATCGCACTGATCGCTTTGAGTATTTTGGCTTACGCACAGTTTACGACCGTTACTTGTTAAAAAATCCAACTTCACGTCAAGTGATCGAAACGCCTCAATACTTCTTCATGCGAGTTGCCTGCGGTTTAGCGCAAAATGTAGATGAAGCCATTGAGTTTTATCGTTTAATCTCTTCTCATGATTACATGGCGTCAACACCCACACTGTTCAATTCGGGCACCCTTCGCCCGCAAATGTCCTCGTGTTATCTTTTAGATTCTCCAGAAGATGACCTCAGATCCATTTACGACAAATACACCGACATCGCTTTGCTCTCTAAATTTGCAGGCGGCATTGGCGTTGCCTACCATCGTATTCGCTCTCGTGGGTCCCTTATTAAAGGCACTAATGGCCACTCTAACGGAATCATCCCTTGGCTCAAAACTATGGATTCTTCTGTGGCCGCTGTTAACCAAGGCGGAAAACGCAAAGGCGCAGCTTGTATCTATTTAGAAAGCTGGCATGCGGATATTGAAGAGTTCTTAGAACTTCGAGACAACACCGGAGACGAAGCTAAAAGGACCCACAATTTAAACCTAGCCAACTGGGTTCCAGATTTGTTCATGAAACGAGTAGAAGCGGATGCAATGTGGTCCCTCTTCGACCCGCGTGTAGTGCCCAACTTCACAGATATCTACGGCGATGAGTTTGAAGCCGCTTATATTGAGGCGGAGCAGAAAAAGCTCTACTTCAAACAAATCAAAGCTCGAGATTTATATGTTCGCATGATGAAAACCCTCGCTCAGACTGGAAATGGCTGGATGACATGGAAGGACGCCTCCAACCTTAAAGCCAACCAAACTGGACAACCACAGAACGTGATCCACTTATCAAATCTTTGCACTGAAATTTTAGAAGTCACTTCAAACAAAGAAACTGCCGTTTGTAATCTTGGCTCCGTTAACCTCGGTCGGCATATCAAAGATGGCGAGTTTGATTTTCAAAAGCTTGCCAGAACAGTCCGTGCGGCCGTGAAATACCTGGACCGAGTTATCGACATTAACTTCTACCCTATCGAAACCGCCAAAGACAGCAATCACAAGTGGCGCCCTGTAGGTCTCGGGATCATGGGACTTCAAGATGCGTTCTTCCAGCTAAAGCTGCCTTTTGACTCAGATAAAGCCAGAGATCTTTCGGTAAAAATACAAGAAGAGATATATTACAATGCAATCTTGGCATCTTGTGAACTTGCCGAAAAACATGGGCCCCATGGAGCCTATGAGGAAACTCGAGCCGCGCAAGGATTCTTACAGTATGACCTCTGGGGAGTAACCCCAAGCCAGCCGGAGCGCTTTAATAAACTCAAAGAAAAAATCAAAAAGCATGGCCTCAGAAATTCACTAATGATCGCCATTGCTCCGACAGCAACCATCGCCTCTATTGTTGGCTGCTACGAAGCGACAGAGCCTCAAGTTAGCAACATGTTTAAACGAGAAACACTGTCTGGCGAGTTTATGCAAATCAATCGCTACCTCGTTTCTGATTTGAAAGCTCTAAATCTTTGGAACGATCATATTCGCAACGAAATCAAAGTACATGATGGCTCTATCCAAGACGTGGCGGAAATACCCGCAAATCTCAAAGAGATTTACCGAACTGTTTGGGAAGTTCCAATGAAGAGTTTGGTTGATATGGCAGCGGATCGAGGCGCTTACATTGATCAGTCTCAGTCTTTAAATCTTTTTATGGAAAGCCCTACTATTGGCAAACTTTCTAGTATGTATATGTATGCTTGGAAAAAAGGCATTAAGACGACTTATTATCTTCGCTCTCGCCCCGCCACAAGTATTACAAAAACGACGGTAAAGAAAAGTTCTGCGAATCATAGCTCGACAACAACAGAGACTGTGATTATTGAAGCAGCACCAAAAAAAGAGTACACGGACGCAGAGACAATAGCCTGTTCTTTAGAAAACCCAGAAGCCTGCGAAGCTTGTCAGTAAGGAGAATTCAATATGTTGTTAGATCCAGGATTCAATCTCACTCTCCGTCCAATGAAGTATCCCACTTTTTATGAAATGTATAAAAATGGGATCAAAAATACTTGGACAGTTGATGAAGTTGATTTCTCAACAGACCTCGTAGACTTGCACACAAAGATGACCCCTGCCGAGAAACACCTGATCTCTCGCTTGGTCGCTTTTTTCGCAACAGGTGATTCCATTGTCGGCAACAATCTCGTGCTAAACTTCTACAAACACGTGAATTCACCAGAAGGAAGACTTTACCTTTCTCGTCAGCTCTACGAAGAAGCTTTGCATGTACAGTTTTACTTAACGTTACTGGACACCTACATCCCGAACCCAGACGAAAGGGCCGAGGCTTTTTCAGCCATCGAGAATATTCCATCGATTAAAAAGAAAGCGGATTTTTGTTTTAAATGGATCGACTCCATTCAAGATTTCGACACTCTTCAAACAAAAGAAGAGCGCCGAAAGTTTTTGATGAATATGATCTGTTTTGCAACTTGCGTAGAAGGTTTATTCTTCTTCGCCGCCTTTGCTTATGTGTACTTTCTTCGTTCAAAGGGCTTGCTCGCGGGACTGGCGACCGGGACCAACTGGGTGTTCCGAGATGAAAGCATGCATATGGCCTTCGCCCTAGAAGTTATCAAGACCGTTCGTAAAGAAGAACCGGATCTTTTCAATGAGCAAATGGAAGACATGGTTGTCCAGATGATAGAAGACGCCATTGATTGCGAAATGGAATTTGCCACAGACATTCTTCAGTTTGGCGTAGCCGGAATGTCCGCGAAAGACATGAGACAGTACCTGGAGTTCGTAGCTGACCAGAGACTAGAGAGCTTAAATATTGCTCCTCGCTATAATGTTAAAAATCCATTTCCGTTCATGGAGCTTCAAGATATGCAGGAGTTAGCGAACTTCTTCGAAAGAAGAGTATCCGCTTACCAAATGGGAGTTTCCGGAAGCGTCTCTTTCGATGAAACGTTCTAAAGAGTTTATTCTTTGGGCTTTTTTCATAGCACTCTGTTTTTGGGCGGGATATCTAAAGGGAGTCCTGCCCTCGTCTTTAAAACAAGGACTTCTAAACAGAGGAAAGGTGCGGATTTACAACGCGGCCCCTTTTGATTTTCCAAGAGCTTTTATTTCTCTCTTAGAAGAAGATCTTGGACAAAAAGTTGAAATCTATAGAGTGAGCACTTGGGAGGAACTCCAAGCTAAACTCGTTACAAAATCTGGAGCTCATGTCTTATTTGCCCCAGCCCATTGGGCTTCAAACTTATCTAGAGAAGGCGTAATTGTTGGACTTAGCTACCTACAACCTCACATTGATAAATACATAGCCCCAGATTTTATTTCTTTGCACGGAACGAGCCCCCAAGTGCTTCCCCTTTATTGGGTTCGAACTCAGTTTATAACCTCCGCAGATGGTTTTTCAGATTCAAAGTTAGATCTTATTTTGCAAAACAAAAGCCTCGCAGAGATACATCTTTTTCCGGACCGCAACTTAGCTGCTAAGCACCTTAAAAGTTGGTCCCCAAAACTCAAAGACATCGAGGCATTTTCCTTTAAAAATCCGCCGCGAAGCCTTAATAAATATTCGCTTTGGGAGGTTCCTCACACTCACACTCCTCCCAATGTAAAAGTTTTAGAGACTTCCAAGGATCAAGCCCTGGTGCTTTACGGCCTGATGATTCCTAAGAACTCACCCAATAGACGCACTTCTTACCGAGTTATGGAGAGGATTTTAGAGCCCGCGTTACAACAAATTATTTTATCGCAACTTCCCCTAGGTACTACCTTAAAGGATCCCTTTGGAGATTTAAAAATTGAAAAAAACCAGCGCTCTAGCGAGCTTCGGGATCTTCAGTTGCACGAGTTAATTTTACTAGATGGCAAAAACCAAAATGAAACTCAAGAGATCAAACTAAACTACAATTTTATTTTCTGATTGTAACAGTTTTAAAACCAGAAGCTGCGTTTCTGTGGGCAACATTGTTTGCATCGTAAGCAACAAGTTCGAACTTTACGGTATAGACGTTCCCCGCAGGCATAGCGCTGGTGTCTATCGTCACGTCAAATCGCCCTTTACGACAAGCGGGCGTCACTGAGTTTCCAGTATTGCTACTAACAGCCGCCGTTACGGGCGCCCCGGAGCTTTGATAAACAACTGTCGTATTAATCACATTGCTAGGATAAGTAGAAGCCTGGCAATCCCCCCCAAAGGTCACAGGGTTTGATCCAGAAGTGTTTACAGAATTCGTAGAGGTGGTGAGGCTAATATAATTCTCGCTGGCGGCCTGATTGGCGCAGCCATTAGCAGGACATTTCGAAGACTCCAGAAAGTCCCCAACAAGACCATCCGAGTACTGACTACAGCCCGATTGAAATAAAAGGATTACCAAAAGAATGCACGATCTTAAGGACATATAGAAATACTCCCCAAGTTCTATCCTAGCAAAATTTGTGGTAAGTTGAGATCCAGATTTTGTAAAATCTCAATCTGACACACTCACAGCAATTTTCTAGACCTCGACAGCGCCTTCTTCGTCAATATCGTCGGCCTCGCCCAAGAATGGAAGTTCATCACTTTCATTCTCGTTTTCAACCTCAGAATCGAAGGCCGCAATAGCTTTTTGCTCATCAGTCACTGGAGTTTCATTTGGCTCTTCGAGCTCACCGGCAATTGCCTGCCCAGCAACCAATGCCTCATCGTACTTTTTGAGCCAATTGATATCTCGATTAGAAACCACCTCACCCAAAGTCAGTGCTTCGCGAATATTTTGAGCTTTTTCTTGGTCGCGTTTTTCACGCTGGCGAATTTTTTCTTTTTCAAAGAACTCCGAAGAGGTTGTGATCTCCTCGAGCTGTTCCGTGATCTTCATTAACTCTTCTTCACCTTGCGAATACGAAGAGCCTACCATTTCCGCCATCGATTCCGTGATCGTACTCAAAGTGCTTTTTTCTTTATCGTCTTCGTCTCCAATTCCCTCAGGCAACAACTCATCAATCTGAGAAAGAGTTGGAAGCTCTTTCAAATTCCGGAGTCCGAAAATCTCAAGAAATTTCTTTGTCGTCCCGTACTGCATTGGTCTTCCTGGAAGCTCGCTCTTGCCTTCAAAGGTCACGAGATTTTTTTCCATCAAAGCGCGAAGCAAGTGTCCGCTTTCAACGCCGCGGATTTCATCAACCTCAGCTTTCACCGTGGGTTGCTTGTAAGCCACGATCGCCAAAACCTCAAGGGCTGGCCCCGAAAGCTTAAACGGGCGGGCTTTGAGAGTTCTGCGCATAAATTCCATATTGTCAATTTTCGTGCGAAGCTGGTAACCACCAGGAGCCTCTTCCAAAGTAACTCCGCGCCGTCCCCCCGCATACTCCACAGCAAGGCTTTCAATGATGCGTCTTATTTTTTGAGTTGTAACGTTTGTTCCTTTAAATACAAGCTTTAAAGAAGCCAAACTTACAGGGCGATCTGAGGCAAACAAAATGCTCTCAATAATTGATTCAAGCCTCTCTTCTTCAACAAACTCTACATCCTCAATTTCGGCAGACTCAAAACCATCTAATTCCGTGCCATCAAGAGACAATTCGGGATTCTGGCTATCTACCAACTCAGCTTCTTCTTCACTGACATCTGGTAAAAAACCTTCGCCCTCTTCTTCTTCTTGAAGAAAAATAGCGGTTTCTACCTCAACGTCTTCAATCTCCCCGGTTTCAGAATCTGATGAAACAAAGAAATCTTCTGGAAGAGAATCTCCCTCGCTATTCTTTTCGATCGCTGTTGTTTCTTCTGCAAATAGAGACGCCGATTCAAAGGCCTCTTGTGCCAAATCAGATACGTTCTTTTTCTTAGCCAAGAGTCTCCCCCTCTTTTAAAATCTCTTCTTCTGCTGCAATGATTTCCTCATCGCTTGCCATATCATCAGAAATAACAAATTCACCTGCAAGAAGCTGCTCCGGCGAAACAGCTGTTAAATCCATTTGAGCAGAGTCTTCTGCATCTTTTAGGATAAACTCTTCGTCAGAAACTGCGTCAAATGTAGCTTCCTCTTTTTCTGAGTCAGCGATCATTTTCTCTGCCATGGCCTCGGCATTCACCGAGCCGTACTCTTCAACGCTCGAAAGAACATCCCCCTCGACCACTTTTTTTGCTTCCACATAAATATCGGCGTAAGCCTCAGTCTGAAACAAAGAAACAAAACCCATTTTTCCTAATTCCAGCAAAGATAAAAATGTAATCAATACTTG
>JAMIQD010000113.1:0-2622 GCA_035914755.1 Pseudobdellovibrionaceae bacterium
ACCCTTCAAAGGACTTTTACCCAAAAGCGATACCCGGACTACTGAAAACGCCAAAATCCTCGAAGAAGAACTTCGCTGGATTCTCACAACTTCTGGCAAACAGCTCGAAAAAGCTTTCAAGGGAACCCCCCTTTCTCGGGCGGGAAGCTTTGGCCTCAAAAGAAATGCTCTGATCGTTGCCCACAACCAGGGCTTCAAAAATTTAAAAACAGAGATCGAGAGCCTCTTTGATCACCCAAAGCTCGGAGATCTCGCGAAGTGGGCTCACCTGGGACTTCAAGGGTAAAACTAAAACATACCCAATTTTTTCAGTAGATTGTCGATTTCATTCTGATCTAATTTCTTGCTCGCCTTCGAGTCGGTGGCAAATTGATTGGATACCCACCGCAAGCGTTCTAAAAAAGTTTTAGTAAACGAGTTTCGAAGATCCGCCGCGCTCCCACCGTCTTCGAGTGCCCCAATCCCCTCAGAAAGGGTTTCCGTGGCATCGATTAGCAACGCAACGCAGATGTCATAAAGCTGAGAGTTTCCATCAATCTGCGAAGTTTTATCACCAACAACTCGGCATAAAGCGGCGTAGTCCGCGATCATGTGCAATGCGTGTTCTGATGGCACCAGAAAGGCTAGACTTTTGGCTCCGCCAGCAATTCGATCTAGCTTTTGTGTATACTCCTCGAGCTGCTGCACCTGGGAGAAATCGCCCTCAATATTTTGCAAAAGGTCAACTAAATCATGAAGGACAGCTTTGGACTCTGCCGCAAAATCTTTTACTATATCCTGATCAATATTTGACATAACATCAGGATATCAAATCGGAGGGCCTCTTAGCAATGGATTATGTTTCGATAAGAGTGAGTACTTTGCGCGGAGAGCAGAAAATTGATTTCAATGCCTACCTGAAGATTAATGGCAAAATGCTTCTCTATCTTCGCCGCGGGGATTCCTTTGAGGGGGATCGCCTCAAACGTCTCAAAGAAAAAAAATTGAGAAAAATGTTTATTCTTAACGAGGAAGAAAATAAATACCGAGAGTATCTGCAAAAAAATATCGAGATAGCCTACGATGAAAAATCCGGCAAAGATATCAGCGCTAGAGCAGAGATTGTTCAGGGCCAACAGCAAAGCAATACTGAAGAGATCTTCGAAGATCCGAGCAATATTGACTCCTACAACAATGCCAAGGATGCCGCTAGCAAGTACGTTCAATTTCTGATGGGCAACAGCAAGGCCGTCGGAGCCATTATGAATATCCTCAATGAGGATTTCAATGTCGCTCACCACGGCGTTAACGTCTCGAGTCTTTCGGTTGCTTTGGCGCAAAAGTTAAATATGACCGACCCTAAGCAAAATCAACTCTTAGCTCTCGGCGCGCTCTTGCACGACTTAGGCCACTACGAATCCGGCATTGCGCTCAATCGCCCCATTAGCGGCTTCACCAAAGAAGAACTCGAAGTTTACACTCAGCATCCAACCTTGGGAGCCCAAAAGGTTCAGGATAAAAAACACTTTGACCCCACCGTCACCAAAATCATCGCCCAGCACGAAGAACACATCGATGGCAGTGGTTTTCCGAAGCAGGCCCGTGAGAGCGAACTCGATCCGCTTTCAATCATCGTTTCTAGTGCCAACGCCCTTGACCGCCTTCTTACCTTCGAAAACGTCCCGCGCCAAGAAGCCGTCAAGAAACTCATGATCGACCAAGTCGGCCGCCACCCCTTGAATCACATTCAATTCTTGGGGGAGATCCTGAGGGAGTCTTAGGGGGTGACGAATGTGGGGCTAAAACACATATCCGAGAGAAAGCATCGGCAGAACATCGGCCGTATTATAGGACTCTAAATTAGCTACAGTATCATTTTTCTTGTAGGTGATATTTCGATAGCTCAGCTCTCCGCCCAGAAGCCAGCCACTGCCCATGTCGAACTTGTAACCAAGGTCCGCCTGCATGCCAGAGCCCTCTTTGTATTCGCCGTAAGTGGCGCTCACGAGATAGTGGCCCATAACGAAAAATCCCGAAGAGCCGAAGTAGCCAATCGAGGCCCCCATCGCAGAACCATTTTCGCCATTCGCATTTAAGACGCTCGTCGTTCGTGAAGAGTACAAACCTCCCCAATAAAACCCCGAACCAGATAAAGAACCTAGTTTAATATCATAAAGAACAAGCTTGCTCTCGCTCTTTGTTTCAGATCCTGTTGTTTTCAAATCCGTCGCTGACGATCCGTAATAAAGATTTACATCGAAGAGAACACCCGAAGAGGTCCCACCGCCGCGAGCCTGTGCGACACCCGCAGACATCACTCCTAACATCACAACACAAGCCGACAACCATATTTTTTTCACAAGGACTCCTTTGCTTTTTGATCCGATCCTAACCTAGAATCAGACACCAAAAGTATACCTTTTGAAATCAAGAAGTGAATCCTTTTTCGAATTTTGCCCTCTGAAAACCTAGACCCTGAATCTAAAATCTGGGCCTGCTGACAGAGCTTGTCCAGGGTGTATTTTCGGTCCTCAAGTAAAAGATCCAGCAAGGCGGCATCCAAAAGCTCAGCGACGTGCTCTCTCACCTCGTCGCGATTTTGATCGTAGTAATACAAACACACGCCTGGATTAAGCGCGAGCG
>JAMIQD010000114.1:0-2087 GCA_035914755.1 Pseudobdellovibrionaceae bacterium
CGGGTGCTGGCGGACTTCGTTTAGAAAGAAATTCCTCTGGCCAAATCACGGCAATGATTCGAGAACGCGAAAATTTTAGGTACTACTTTAACTATGATTCAAGCAATAGACTCATTTCTTCGACGGACTTTCTAAATCGCACGACAAACTATTTATACAACACATCTCAAGCCGGAACGCACGCACATGGTTTGCTGGCAAGGATCACCGACCCTATTGGCAGACAAATTCAGTTTACTTATTACGACGACGGACGGGCTTATCAGCAAGTAGAACCTGGAAACGCCAAGAGAATGTTTTTATACTCACCCTTCTTGATTAATCGCATGACCCGAATTGTAGAGACAGATGGCTCAACGACCGAGCACCGCTTTGATAATAAATTTAGAGAAATTGAAGTCATGTATTCAGATGGCGGGCGCCAGCAAACCATTTGGAACCAACAAAACAAGGTTTCGACAAGAACTGACGAGCTGGGGTATTCAACGAATTTTGAATATGACTCTCAGGGCAACACCACGTCCATCAAAAAACCCGAGAACTCTCGTCCCACACTGATCTCTTATGATCAAACATTTAATGAGCCCATAAAAATAACTCCTCCGGTTGGTTCTGAAATCAATATAGAGCGTGACCCGATCACTGGCGAGGTTAAACAAATTCAGCGCCACGATGGTTCACGGAGCCTAAGTATTTCTTTAACCAGGGATAGATTTGGCACGGTCCTTAGAACTCAAACAGATCGCGATTCGTTCTCAAACCAGACAGATAGTAACGGCCTCTTGACCAGTGTTTTTGATAGCCGTAATCCCGAAAAGAGATTCTACGATAGCCGGCGGCGCTTAACGCAGAGAAAATTTCAATCAGGCCGCACTATCAAAATGCAATACGACGACCTTGATAACATCCTTCGCATCGATGATAGCGCCGGCCCCAGCACGGTGCTTCGATATGATCGCATGAGTCGTTTGATGCAAAAAATTGTAACCGACGGCAAGTCTCAACAAATCACTCAGTACGCTTGGGATGAGCGTGATAGGCTTATTAGCATCACAGACCCAAAGGGCTTAAAAACAAAAATCAACTACGCGCAGGCTCTGCTTGGCTGCAGAGTCAAAGACAAACCCTCTTCTATTGTAGACTCTGCTGGCAACGAAACAAAAATGGAATATGATGGCATGCAAAGACTCACGCGAGTGATCGATGCAAAAAAAGGACAAACTCGCTTTGAGTACAACAGACGCGGTGACATGATCGCCTTTACTGACGCTAACAACAATCGCTCCGAGTTTTATCGTGATGGCAATGGTCGCTTGGTTTTAACCCTAGAGCCCGCCCTCGCCGGAGCTGAAACAACTGTCAAACAAACTCGCCACCTCTACGACGAAGGCGACCATCTTGTCCGCAAGGAGCAAGGACTTTCTGGGTCTAACTCCATCCTCTCTGTGCAAGAATTCACCTTCGACCCTATTGATCGCTTAATCGCTCGCACCCAGAAAAAAGAAAGAAACGGACAAACACTTGAACTTCAGGATCACTCTGTTTACTCTTATGAACAGCAGCTTGCGCCAACTCAGCTTAAGACCGCACAAAATAATATCAGCCTCAATAAATTCACCCATGAACCGGCGCCGCCCTATGCCCTCCTTCGCTTTGCAACGCACAGTTCGCAGCAAGACAACCCGCTTGAACTTATTGAAGGCTCTTGGGATATCACGCCGGCTATAACGGCCCGCCTTGGTTCTATTAATGGCATTGGCCTCTCTTTGGGTTATCAATATAACTCCGCTGGGCAGTCCACTAAAATCAGCAGCAAGCTTTTAACAAGAAGGCTTGAGTTCTTGCTCAGCTACGATAGCTTTGCTCGTAAAAAACAGGTCTATAGCAATGATGGCTCTATGCAGCTCTTTAATTACGACCTTGCAAATAAAATCACAAAGATCCAAGGAAAAGCCGAGGGTCTAGATCTTTTTACCGAGTCCCTTAAGTACAACTCCGCAGGACTTATCTCTCAAATACAAAGAGAAAAGTTCGTCCGTAACCTCCACTACAACGAAAACAAGGAATTGATTTCAGTTGCTACTCAC
>JAMIQD010000115.1:0-10435 GCA_035914755.1 Pseudobdellovibrionaceae bacterium
AGGACGGCGTCCATATCCTTAAAGTTAGGAAATTCTTTTTCGATGCGATTGTAAACACCAATCGCTCGCTTAATAGCCTCGCTGCCACGCTCGTTCGGAACCGGAAAAGAACTCATTTTTACAACAGGATTGTTTTGGTTCATGTCAAAAAAACGACCTGACTTGGATCTTCGCATATAAAGCTCAGCCAAGCGGTAATAGAGGTCGGCTAATCCGGCACTTCCGGGTTTTCTCTGCTTAATAAGAGCCTGCAAGGATTCAATTGCTTTATTCTCTGATCGTGTGATCATTATTTCAGAAGTAAGGGCCTTTTTGTCGTTTTCGACTTCGGTGCCGCCTTCGCCAATGCGAACTTCAGGTAGAAGACCTTTGCCTTCTCCTGAAGATTTAGCTTGGCTCTCTTGTGTGGCTAAAAACGCGGCGATAACGATCAAGAATAAACGTGAATTCATATTAATCTCCGACCAGAGTGACTAGCTTCAGCTGAGGAAAGCCAGCCATAGAAGCGGTGTACATAACTTTTCTTAAAACAGAATATGGAAGAGCAGCATCGGCTTGTAGCAAAATGCGTCCCTCTTTAACTGCAACAGTCTCTTTTAGAGTTTCATCTTTAGAGAGTTTTTCAAGTTCGCTGAAGAGAGGCAGGATAAAATTCGAATCATTGGGGTCGATATCCTTGCTCTCAAAATTCAAATCCTTCATGCTGGCGATCTTATTCTCATCGATTTTAACTAAGTCTTTAGAGACGACCAGCTTAACCGATTCAATTGGATTGGTGCTCGATGAGGAGGCGGGAAGTCTCATGTCTTTCTCAGGAATGAGTTGAATATCAGACGTTGAATATGTCTGAAGCAAGAACACCAAGAGAATGGTGAACATGTCCGTCATCGAAGTGATGTTCAACGCAAAAGTGGAGCTTTTTTTGGGGAGCTCAAAGCGGCGTCTCATATATTAGCCCTCCATCGTATTTGCAAAAGTGATCTCAGGAAACATATAGTCAGTCTGCACTTCCTGATTTTTTGTTTTGTCAAATAGCGGAAATTTTACAGTGTTATCGCGACTGCGGCGAGCCTCGTCCATCACGTGCACGATGTCATTGTACGACACGTTGCCATCGGGCGACAGATCGACTTTGAACACCTCAGGATTTTGCTTTTTAATTTCGCGCAGGCGCAGGTGGAGATTCACATAGTCAAAAGTTCCATCAGATTTTTTGGGAACGATTTCGACGTTTTGTTTGCCGTCTTTAAGCACCACGATTTTGACTCCCTCTTTGTCTTTGACTTCAAGGGTGATCTTGGTGGCTTTTTCGTCTTTATCTTGCTTTTCAATTGCTTGTTGCACAACTTGTGGTAGTTGCGTTTCGATGGTCGCAAGTTGCACAAAAGCAGAAGAGACAAGAAGTACAGGAACAAGCTTCACCATCACTGCCAATAGGGGCGCAAGATCGAGATCGAACTCATAATGATGGTTGATGCGAATTTTTTTCGTTCTTCTCATAAACTAAACTCCGCGTGGGAAAAGACTTCGATTAAGAAGCCTTCACATTTGTTGGAGGAACTGCATTTCCTGCTTTTGGAACAGCAACATGTTCTGGGAATACATTTTGGCGGTTCAGAGTCGGAATATGAGAGCTCGTGAGCAACTCAGTCAGCTTTGAACACTTCTCAGAAATCTGCTCGATCAACTGATTTTGACGAGCTGTTAAGAATGAGAAGAACACCATTGCCGGGATTGCGACAGCAAGACCCAAGGCAGTTGTATACATCGAAACCGAAATACCATGAGCAAGCAAAGCTTGCTTTTGCGCTGGATCGGCTTGTGCAACAGCTTGGAAGGACAAGATCAGACCGTGAATGGTTCCTAATAGTCCAAGCAGAGTTGCTACGTTCGCAAGCATTGAAAGATAATGAAGACGTTTTGTGTAAAACGGCACATTCTCTGACATCGCGATATCATGCGCCTGGAATATTGTTTCGTCATCACGATCCGCTTTTTCAAGAATTGTCTTAAAGGCGCGGGCCATAGGCTTTTGCTCCATTTGGGCGCACATTAACAAAGCTTCATCGAGTTTTTTCGCAAGTACAAGATTTTGTGTCTTCGCCATAAAATCATCTACGTTCATGCCGTAGTTAAAATACAGAGCGCGAGCTCTCTCGACGACTAAAAGCAAAGATCCAACTCCAGTGAGAAGGATGATCCAGCCGACAACTCCAGAATCGTTCATAAAAGTGATAAATCCCATTTGCGTTTCCTCCAATTATTTTGTATTCAAAATTAATTTTTTTATTTGGTCTTGTCCTTGTTTTTGCACCTGGAGGAAACGAACAGCATAGTGCAGACCGGATTTGACGTTTAATCTTTGTTTTGTAAAATTCTTTCTAATTACTTCGGCTTTCACATTAAAACCTGAAGGGTTATTTGTGTTATTGCCGCGAAAATGAATGACAATTTCTTGTCCTGGCAAAAGCAGGGGATCGTTTAACAGGAGCAGAGCTCCGTTTTCACTAATAGATGTGCATTTTCCATCAAAAAAATTATAATCGTTATGGGCGTAAACATCGATGTCACAATCAACGCGGGGGGAGCCGCGTTTGATAAACGCTCCGGAGAGGTGATCCTGAGATTGGATGAGACGAGCGAGACGGTCCTTGGAGAAATCTTGAATATCACCAAGGAGCATCCAAGACTCCATGTGGGGAGCCCAAACGTAGTTGTAGTCAAGAAGCTCTCCTGTTTGAATCATATGAATGAGCGCACTGTATTCATAAGGTCCGTACTTCATTTCACCACGAAGAATATACCACTGTGTTAAGGTTGTTTCTGCGGTTGTCTGTGCTTCGCT
This sequence comes from Pseudobdellovibrionaceae bacterium, assembly GCA_035914755.1. GTDB lineage: Bacteria > Bdellovibrionota > Bdellovibrionia > Bdellovibrionales > Bdellovibrionaceae > JACMRP01. The sequence goes on from JAMIQD010000115.1 coordinate 2,846, forward strand.
CATTTTCAGATCCCTCTCTTTATAGTTTCTAAACTAGTTCTTAACTCCGGCTGGGTCGAAATTAATGCGAACATCAGCTCCAGCCTGCGGAATCGCATTGCCATGGAAAATAATTGAATTTGAAGCTGCCTTATAAGTCCAACCATTGGCGGCATCTTGCGGAACACTCACGCCATTAACAGTCACAACGATTGTGGACTCAATGGGTATCCGTGATAATGCGAACTCGCTTGAAAGCTCAAGAATCGACTTCGAAAGATCTTGAAGGCTTGTGCTGAAATCACTGCAAAGGCTGATGAGTTTTCCAGAGGAAGCAGTCACGAGTTGGCCATATCTTTGCGAGAATTTCTGACCGTTGCCTTTGAGTTGATCGAAGCAAACTTGATCAAAAATTGTAATTGCATTGACAGAGAAGTTTGTTCCGGCGCCGGCAGAGGCCGTGAAGTTAGTTAAGAAATCCATATAGTGTTGAACACTAAACATATTTGGATCGCTATAGTTTTCTGTGAAATAATAGCCATTCATACCCGTAGTCAGATCATTGTGTGAGAAGTCATCCTCATCACTGACAATAATCACTGCTAAAAAGGCATCTGGACGTCGGAAGCTAGCATTCCAAGAGTCATTCAGTGTTGTCTCCATGCTCGAAAAGGCTCGTTCGTCTCCTGATCCACGGATTCCCTGAGTCACATTTGTCAAAAAGACGCTATTTAAATTGGGCGTATCTTTTCTCATGACGAAAACACCCGAATGATTGTTCATATCCTGATTGGTTACTCCATCGCGAATTCTCGAGTAAGCGCTGTACTGACTAGCATAGGGAGATAAAAAGGCATCAGTTGTTGTCACAGCCATATGAAAATCTGAATCCGTCTGGAGAAACTTTTGTATAAAGGATTGAAAGTTATCAGTCAGATTTCTTTGCGAGCTCGCCATTGAACCGGAGTTGTCAATCACCCACAAGATATCCACCTTGCGAGGAGTGTACACCGAGTTTTGCTTGTAGCTAGAAGCATCTGATAACAGCGAGAATGAGTCCGCGGACTTTCCGCATCCAACTATGAGAGTGGCTGCTGTTACTACTGTGAGAGAAGCTAAGAAGCTTTTCATTGTGAACCTCCAAGTTCATTAGACCTATCGTCTAGATCTGTGATCAGTTTAATAGGGTCGAACATGGAAATCTAAAACGCACAGAAGTGCGCGAAACGACTTAAGGATTGGTCTAGAAATCTCACACTGAGATTCGTTAACTGCATGAAATAACTAATAAATATAAAAAGTGCGCATTGTTAAAAAAATATTCTAGCGTCGAACTGTTCGACGCAATAAATAAGTTTCTAAAATTGGTTTAGTTTGTGTTTAGCGAAATGTTTTAAAAACTGAAAACTTCTATGACAGTTTGCTTTGTTTACAGAGTTGCCAGAACTTTTCTTTCTCTTCTGTCGTGAGTTTTGAAAATTGCGCTAGCGCCTCATCCAAAGAGTCTGGCGTTGAGGTTTCTTCGCGATAGAGGCGGATCATTTTATCAAAACGTCCGAGAAATCGACTGTTGGCAGTTCGCAGAACTTGCTCGGGGTCTAGATCGTAGTGGCGTGCAAGCTGCGCAACGCTAAATAGAACATCGCCGATTTCATGTTCAATTTCGTTCATGACATCGTTATCCATGGCCTCTTGCAGTTCTTCGATTTCTTCTTCTACTTTGAGCCACACTTCTTGTGGGCTTTCCCAATCGAATTTAACTTTATGGGTCTTGTTGCCGATGGCAGAGGCTCTTTGCAGCGCGGGAAGGTTCGACGGCACAGAAATAAGAGGCGCCGATTCGCCGCGCGCAGCCTTTTCTGCTTTTTTTATCTGCTCCCAATTTGCAAAGACGTCACTGATTCCATTTATTTTGGTGTCGGCAAATACATGGGGGTGGCGGCGAATGAGTTTTTCGGAGATGCTTTGGACGACGTCATTAAAAGTAAAGGCTTGTTCTTCGGCGGCGAGTTGCGCATGGAGGACAACCTGAAACAAGACGTCACCGAGCTCATCTTTGAACTTCTCAGTCGCCATAGTAAATTCGACTGAGCTTTTTGTCTTGTCAGGCATAGATCTGCAAGACTCTCGCTCTTCGAGAGCCTCGACCATCTCATGGGTTTCCTCGATGGCGTAGCGCGCCAAGGTAAGGTGGGTTTGCTCTTGATCCCAGGGGCAGCCATCGGGGCCACGGAGTGCAGCGACGACCTCGACTAAAGAACGAATATCTTTGAGATTCTCAGGTGCTTTTGGCATACTAGCTAGACCTCGACTAAAAAAGAGATTACCCAGATTGTTAACACATAAGCCTGCGGATTTCGATAAAAATTCCGAAAAGTTGTGTGATATGGTTCAAAATATTGGAATTGTAGAAAGATGCCGTTGAACAAATTTGGTTCCAAAAAAGCAGATGCGCCTCACACGCGCGTCAACTACGAAGATCACAGTCTAAAATTCCTAGAGTGGACGAAGCATCTGGGGTTTGAGAAGACCTATTTGGGCCGAATTATCTATCAGATTTTTAATGAGTTAGAGAGACGACTTCTTATTAACCGGCTGGCTGCCGTTTTTGTTTTCTGTTTGGCACTATCCTATCTGGTGTTTTTTCAGCTCGAGCTTCCGTACGATTTTCGTGTGAATGATATCGTCAAATACGATGTGATATCTCCTTTCAGCTTTGAGATGACGGATGAAGTGACGACGGAAGAAAAACGTCTTCGAGCAGAGGCTTCGATCCCTGCGGTCTATGATTTCGATACTTCTGTTTTTGAGAGGGTTTCAAGCGGAGTTTATAAGTCCTTTCGTGCTCAGCGGGCCTTGTTAAGAGGCATTCGCTGGCCTAAGGCCGCCAAAGGGCGCGAAGAGGTGATGCGGGATTTCTTTCAGCACAAGCCTTTGTTTGAAAAGGATCTCGGAATCGCCGTATCTGATTTTATGTTCGATTGGCTGGTAGAAAACAGTTTCAACCCAAAAATCGAGAGTGTCGTTATTCGAAACCTCGAGAATTGGTATGAAAAGAAAATCGCCGAAGCTCCAGATCGTTTTATTCCTGGAAATCAGACGTCAATTCTTGTTCGTGTTGTGCATAGAAACAATTTGGGTCGAGAGTTTACTCTCTCAAAGACAGAAATTTTGGATTTGCAAAATCCTGATCACTTTGTCTACGAAGTCAATATGCGCGGACTTGAGAAAATGAACGATATTGATCGCGAGAACTCGCTTTACCTCTCACGCGCCCTCGTGGTTCCGAATTTGACCCTCAACAAACAAGAGGCGGCAAGTCGCAGGCAGTTGGCCCGAAATGCCGTTTTGCCAGTCAATATTACAATTAAGAAAAATCAAGTGATTGTGCCTCAAGGCAGTATCGTTCAGCCCTTTCACATGGCAGTTATTCGTCAGATCCAAGCTATTCAGGCGGATCGACGGGGCACCTTGATGACTTTTTCTCTAGCTTTGTTTTTGACTCTTTTGATCGTAGTTTTTGCCTCCTACTTGCGTCGCTTCACTCTGAATAAGGTAAGGGTCGTCAAAAAGGACTCCCTGGTGATGATGCTGGTTATTTTCTTTGTAGTCTTTTTGACAAAAATTTATTTATTTATTACCGACGCCGCTTTCGTTACGAAGTTTGGACATATTTTGACTCCGAAGGTTTTTTTGTATGCAGCTCCTGTAGCGGCGGCTCCCATGATGATGGGACTCCTTGTTTCTGCGGGAGAGGTTGTTTGGCTCTTCACCGCATTTATGGCCATTGTGATGGGGATCATGACGGATTTCAGCTTCAGTTTTATGCTAGTTACGATGGTGGGTGGGATTGCCGGTGCCCGCGGAGTTTTTAAGTGCAAAACACGGAATGATATTTACTGGGCAGGAATTCGCACTGGACTTGTCAATGCTATGCTTATCGCCTTCTTGGTAACGGTCACCAAAATAGAACAAGAGGGAAATCTCAACGAAGTCTATTATACGATCTTTGCCGGATTTGTAGGGGGGATTTTTAGTGCCTTGGTCGCAATGATGACCATTCCGCTTCTAGAAACCGTATTTAACTATACAACAGATATAAAGTTGCTCGAGCTGAGCAACTTGAATCACCCCTTGCTTCGAGAGATGATCGTAAAAGCGCCAGGCACCTACCACCACTCGATGATGGTGGGGAGCATGGTCGAAGCTGCCGCCGAAGATATCGATGCCAACCCTCTTCTGGGTAAAGTGATGTGTTACTATCATGACATTGGAAAAACGGAGCATGCGAACTATTTTATTGAGAATCAAAAGCCGGGTCACAACCCGCACGATCAAATATCTCCTTTTATGAGTAAAACTTTATTGGTGGCACACGTGAAGGACGGGGTGGAGCTGGGGATGCAATACAAACTTGGCAAGCCTATTATCGACGGAATTCTTCAGCATCATGGGACGACCTTGATTTCATTTTTTTATAACAAGGCTTTGGATCTTAAAAAAGAAGATGATGTTGAAATCTCGGAAGAAGATTTTCGCTATCCAGGGCCGAAGCCGCAATTTCGCGAGGCGGCGCTTTGTATGCTCGCAGACAGCATTGAGGCCGCGGCTCGATCTTTGGATGAGCCTAATCCTACGCGCTTGCAAAATATAGTTCGCAATGTCATTCAAAGAAAGCTCCAAGATGATCAGCTCGGTCAGTGCAATTTGACATTAAGAGATATTTCTAAAGTCGAAGAGGCCTTCACTCGTATTTTGCTCGGAATCTACCATCAGCGTATTGATTATCCTCGTAGCGCTGGTGGTGGTTTGGGTGAGAATAAGACATGAATATTCTTGTTATAAACGAGAGCTCTGCGCGCGCGCCAAGAAAGTTTATTCATGAGTGGTGTCGCAAAGTTCACAAGCAGTTGGCTGTCCGAAAGTTAGTGCTTCCCAAAAAAACGAATCTCGATTTGACGATTGTTTTTTTAGACCGAAAGCGAGCAAAAAAACTAAACAAGGATTTCCGCGGCAAAAATTACGCAACCGATGTTTTAAGTTTTGCATCCGTTGATGGAGAGTCGCTGGGGGAGCTGGCGCTCTGTCCGCACGTGCTCAAGCAACAAGCCAAAGAGCATGGCCTAACCTTTCAGCGGGAACTCGGTTATATGATTCTACACGGAATTCTGCATTTATTAGGATATGATCACGAAAAGAACGAAGCGGAAGCAGAAGTGATGTTTCAGTTGCAGGATGAGATTTTCGCTGAACTGCTTAAGTAGCATCTACAATTCTTCCATCAACTAAATTGATAGCCCGGTTGGCGGTGGCCGCAAAGTCCGGATCATGAGTGACCATAATCACCGTTGTGCCAAAATTTTTATTAGCGTCCCGGATAATGTTCATCACAATGTCGCCATTTGCAGAATCGAGGGATCCTGTTGGTTCGTCGGCAAAGAGATATCGTGGTTGCATGACTAGGGCGCGGGCGATCGCAAGGCGTTGCTGTTCTCCGCCAGAAAGTTGGCGGGGCAGACGATGAAGTTTGTCTCCGAGCCCGAATTGCGAGAGCAAGGATTCGGCATAAGCTTTTCGCTCAGATTGGCGCCCGGTTTTGACGGCGGGGAGAAGGACATTCTCAATGGTGGTGAGCTCAGAAATTAAGTAGTGAAACTGAAAAACAAAACCCATTTTTTCATTGCGAAATTGGTAAAGCTCTTCATTTGTCATTTTGCCGATTTCGTGGCCGCCGATTTCAACGCAGCCCTCGCTTGGCGAATCCAGGCTGCTGAGGATATACAAAAGGGTGCTTTTGCCGGAGCCGGATCTGCCAGTGAGGGCAACAAATTCTCCGTCATTAATCTTGAGATTTATATCCGACAAGATGCGAACAGGCGGTTTGCCAATGGCTTTTGAGATTTTATTAGCGACAATTGCCATGTTATTCTGTCCCCGCGCGGATGATTTCGATCGGGGTGAGTTTACCGGCGGCGCGTGCTGGCAAAACGCTTGCGAGGCAGGAGGTCGCGAGTGCGAGCAGTCCCGCCTGTAAATAAATTTCGGGAGCGGTCGAGACGATCATATGCCCATCTGAAATCATCGCATTGCCCTTAAACGGCAGCGTCCTTAAGTAAAGGCAGATTCCGTAGCCGCAACTAAGACCAAGAGTCACGCCGACAACGCCCAGTAAAAATCCCTGAGTAAAAAAAAGCGAAATAATCTCGCGGGTGCTGTATCCCATAGAGCGAAGAATGGCAATATCACGGCGCTTTTGAATGACCATCATATTGAGAACATTGTAAATGCCGAAGCCTGCAACGATCATGATCGCACCAATGGATAGAAATCGAATCGAGTCCTGAATTCGAAAGACATCAAAGATATTGGCATTGATTTGATCCCAGCTCTGGACTTTTTCGGGTCCAAAAGCAGACCAGGTGGTAGCCAGTGCTGCCGCCTGAGTGTGATCAAAGAGGCGAACGGCGATTTCGTTAACGTGGTTCGGGGAGTTATTGACCTTTTGCACGTCCGCGAGGGAGCCATAGGCCATATTGTCGGTCATCTTGTTTCCGGTTTCAAAAATCCCCACAACTTTAAATGGCGAGGGGAGGCCTCGGCCTAGAGAGACCAATGTATTTTGCGACACCCGAACGCCAAGTCTTTTTTGTAGCTCTCGTCCAATGACCACTCGGTTGCCTCCGGCGGCGATGTCAGAAAATTTACCTTCGACTACGAGACTGCCGATCGTTGTGACTTTTTCCTGTTGAAGCGGATCGCAGCCAATGAGAGAGGTCGGAGCGGTGGCTTTGCCATTGCTAAAGATGACCGAAGCCGACAATTGAGGCGAAAAGGCAAAAACCCGAGGGTCTGCCCTGAGCCTAGCATACCAGGCTTGGGGTTTTTCAACGATGGCGTTGTCTTTTCTGCCCGAAGGTGGAGGGGTCCAAAAAATATGAGAATAGTGATCGCCGTAAAAGGCCTCATTGAGGGAGGTGTCTGTCAAAAACTCCTCACGGGCCTCGATATGAATGTGGGGACTGTTATTCACCAACTGATCGACAAGGTAGCCGCGAAAGCCAAGCATAAATCCCGAGATAGTGACGTAGCTGGCAGCTCCGAAGAAAATCCCAAGAAGCATAAGGATGGTTTGCCTTCGTTTTGCCAGAAGGTAGCGGATGGCAAGACTTATCATGGTCTAACCTTATGTCGAATTGCTAGAATGTCACCTTCATGAATTTCATCTGAGATGAGTTCTGCGATTGAGCCATCCACGATGCCCATCTTAATCACAACAGGGGTCAGTCGCCGCGAGCCTTTTTGAACGTAGACTTTTCCGTCCTCAATGGCTGCAACGGGGGCTAGCAACACATTTTTACGTTCGCTGATTCCTATGGAGACATCCACAGTCATTCCTGGAAGAATTTGCGCAGGGAGATCTGAGGTTTTAATTCGCACCAGAAAATTATTATCGTGGGAATAAACGGATTCGACAGTGCCCTCAAAGCTTGCATTGCGAAGGCTGTCAAAACTGAGCTTGGCTTTTTGCCCTTGGCGAACGCGAAGGGCCCCTTGTTGTTCGAGGGTGACTACCAAATATCGATCCGACAAATCCACGACGCTCATGAGTAC
>JAMIQD010000116.1:0-8585 GCA_035914755.1 Pseudobdellovibrionaceae bacterium
GTCTTTACGCCTATAGAAACTCAGGATTAAATGTTTATAGTACCGAAATATCCCCAACCTTGGGTTGGACCGTTACGAGTCTTTCAATGGATCAGAACGATATTTATAATGAATTATTACAAAGAAAAATGATGATTACAGAAGAACTAGATCGTCGCCAAAACTCTCAAAGAAAGGGAGGAGCTGATGGGAAGCGAACTCGAAAACTATCTGACGGTAGCGCTGAAGCGCCTTGAAAAGGCATACAAAGAGATAATGAAAACCCAAGGTTATTGCGCAGACGCCGAGAGAGTAAAAATTCTTATTGAGATGGTAAAAGAACAGGGGAATCATGAAAATACTGGTACTGCAACTCGCTAGACTGGGTGATATATACATGTCTTGGCCTGCCTTAAGGGCGCTCAAACGTACTTACCCTGATTGCGAGCTTCATCTTTTAGCAAGGTCGAAGTTTCATGTTGCGACAGACGGCTTGGGAGTGGTCGATAGATATATCCATTTACCAACGCAATTTTTGTTGGAGCCTTTAATTCGCCCCGTTTTAGATTTAGACTCTTCTCTCGGGCGCATACAAAAATTTGTTGATGAACTAAAGGTTGAGAAATACGACCAGGTTATAAACTTCACGTTTTCGCCCGCATCGAGTTACATTGCCCATGCGATTTCTAATGAGGCGACAAAGATGATTGGGTACACTCGCCATAGCGATGGGTTTTTAGCAATTCCCGATGAGGTGAGCTCTTATTTTTATGCTCAGGCAGGAGTGGGAAATGCTAATCGGGTTCATTTGACTGATATATTTAGTTCAATGCTTGGTCTCGAATACGATGAGTCTGATTGGGTAGCTCCTTTGCAGGATTGCCGCGATTTTGGGCTTCCGAAAAACTATGTCCTGGCGCATATTGGGGCTTCTGAGGCAAAGAAATCTTTGCCCCCATTTAAGTGGGCCCGCGTTCTGAAGAACTTTTTTGATTATAATTTAGATACCCCTATTGTGATGATTGGTGCGCCAAATGAAAGAAATCTCGGCGAAGCGATTGAGGCAGGTGTCAGTCGTGGAAAAGTAGTCAATCTGATTGGCCAAACAAAGCTTCCGGATGTTTTTTCTTTATTAAAGGGAGCTCAGTTATTAATTGGATGCGATAGTGCGCCAATGCACATGGCGAGTTTAACCAACACACCTTGTTTAAATATTAGCTTTGATGCCGTCAATTTTTGGGAGACCGGCCCAAAATCGACCCGGAGTTATATTTATAAGGCCGCATTTCCAGAGGATGTTGTCTCTGAGGAGGTTGGTTCTTTCATGCACAAAATTCTTCAGGGGGAGGAGCCTGACGGTTTAATAAAAAGAGCAAGTGGTTTGACGAGTTACCAGGTGCCTACAGATGACCCAAGCGATCTTTTTCAATGGAACCTTGTTCGCGCGCTCTATTTAGGTGAAGCTTTTCCAGTAACGGATGACCTTCAATTTTGTCAGGCTGTTGACAAGCTCAATGATGTGAATAATTTGGCCTGTAGTCACATTAGCCAAATTCCAGACAAAGGTCTGGTGGCAATGGCGCCACTGCTTGAACGTGGCGATGAAGTCATGAGTGCGCTAGCTAGGGTAGTGCCGGCTGTAGGCCCCTTTGTTAGATGGTATCAGACTGAAAAACTGAGAATTGCTCCTGGAACTCGAGAGGAGGTAAGTCAAAGAACTCTCGAGGTGCATGAAAAGTTGCGAAGAATCTTGAGCGTTTATGTGGTTGAAGATAGCATAAAGGCGCATGAACCAACATTCAGGGAGTGACATAATACTTTGGGCCGCAAAAGACCCCTTACCCGGGGCTTACAGAGACCTTGAGTATCTGGGTAAGGTTGACTGGGCAGAGGCTCAATCCGCCGTTCAGGCCGAGCGTCTTTTGCAGGCGGGGCGCTTTTCTTTAATTATCATCTCCAGCGATCTAGATGAAAACGCTGTGATGGATTTGCTTTATCTGGCTAAAATCCATCAACCATTTTCAATCCGAATTTTACGCGCGTCAGTTCTGAGCGAGCGTCTAGTAAGAGAAGCGATAAACCGAGGCCAGGTCATGAAGATTATTTCTCAAGATTTGGACGGTCATTTATTTCAAGGGTGTATTGATGGCGCTATTGAACAACACCGAGAAAAATTTCAGCAACTTCAGTTATTGAAAGAGTCTTCTCGTCAAAATCGTGAGCTTGAAGCATTTACGCACAGTCTTGAAAAATTGGTCGAAGAGAGAACCTTTCATATTGAAACCTCACACAAAGAAGAGGCCGAGAAGCTAAGCCGAGAGCGTCTTCTTATTCGGTTCATAAAGGAGCTTGCAGCTCAGAGATCATTTGAAGATATTTTACAAGCCTTAAGAAAGGAACTGCGAAAATTTCATAAGCTCGGAGATCCAATTCTTGCATATCGTTTTGGTGGGCACAAAACATCTCTAATGAGTTTTCAGAGCGGCCATTTTTCTCAGACGGAAACACTAATTGATTTTCCGTTGCCCGAGAAAAATTGTTTAAATTATCCAGAATTGGTGAAGCATTTTGCTAATCATTTCGGCAGGCCCTTTATTAAAATTTTGATTTTTCCTCTAGAATTAAAGCTCATCATGCAGCTGGCTGAAGGAAAAGCTGAGGCTGTTTTGTGTTTCGAGAGTTCTTTGGCCGAAAAAGAACTGAATGTATTCATGGAATATATAAACGATCGTATCGGTCCCCTCAGTATGGCCCTGGACAGAGTGCTTCTTGAGAATCAATTGTCGATTTTTTCTTATCGTTGGGAAAAGACATTCGATAGCATGAAGGATCCAATTGCAATCGTTGATATGGATTATGAAATTGTTCGATCGAATAAAAAGTTCGCTGATATTTTTCCTGAGAATAGAAAGTGCTTTGAGGATTTTGCGGGCAAGAAGAGCATTTGCGAGGGGTGTCCGGTTTCTCAAGCTTTAAAAGAGAAAGCACCTAAGGCGGGGCACATCAAAGTAGCAGATCGCATGTATCAAGTTTATAGCTACCCCATCCTCGCTGAGAATGGAGGGCGGGTGACCAATGTCGTTAATCAGTATGTCGATATTACGGAGTCTCAAGCTCTCTACTTAAAAGTTTTGCAAAGTGAAAAAATGGGAGCTATTGGAAAACTCGCGGGGCATATTGCCCATGAACTGAACAATCCACTGACGGGGCTGCGCTCCTTAGCTCAGGTTCTAATTAATGAGACAGCTCCCGGCGAGTCTTTGCACTCGGATCTAATTGAAATCGAAAAAGCCTCACTTCGCTCTCAAAAGATCATTAAAAATCTTCTTGAGTTTTCCACGAGTGAAAGTCAGCCACAGGCTCTTGTCTGTGTGGATGAGATTGTTGAAAAAACCCTTCCTATGTTAAAGACAGCTCTTCGCTCCCATCGGTTCCAAATGAAATTAGACTCGAAAGGGGCACTGGTAAAAGTTGAGCCCAACTTGCTTCAGCAGGTGGTTTTTAACTTGGTTAACAACGCTTGCCAGGCAATGCGGGATCCTGGAGTTCTGACGGTGTCTGCTAAGGTCCTAACAGATGATGCTGGAAAAGTCGAATTGGCTATTAGTGACACGGGGCCTGGCATTCCCTCTGAAGTCAGGGGTAAAATCTTCGAAGCGTTTTTCACTACCAAAAAAGAAGGGATAGGGACCGGGCTTGGTTTGAGTATGTCAAAGTCAATCATAGAGCGTTTCGGCGGAAAAATTCGCTTTGAGTCTGAGGCAGGAATAGGAACTACGTTTTTTATAACACTTCCGATTCAAGATTGGAAAAAATGAAAATATTGATCATAGATGACGAGCCGTTAATTCGTCGCTCTCTGTCGAGAGCCTTAAGGGCGCGCGGGCATCAAGTTGTCGAGGCAGAAGATGGAAGCAGTGGTTTGGCTGCGTGGATATCCGAGGTTCCAGATCTTATATTTTTAGATGTTCTTATGCCAGGGATGACGGGCCCTCAAGTTCTTAGGGAGATCGGAAAAAATAAGTCGGGTAAAGTCATTTTGATTTCGGCATTTTCTGGAGAACATAACATGGAGACAGCGAATCAGATGGGGGCGGATATGTTTGTCCCCAAGCCATTTGAGGATATCTTTAGTGTCGTGGCAGCGGCTGAAGGTTTGATGAAATGAGAATTATTTCTGGAAAATATAAAGGACACCCGTTGATACCCTTCAAGGCGGATCATATTCGTCCAACTACGGACCGAGTTAAAGAGACGTTATTTAACAAGCTAATGTTCGATATCGAAGGACGTACCGCAGTAGATCTATTCGCTGGAACAGGAAATTTAGGAATCGAAGCCCTTTCTCGCGGAGCTCGCCACGTCGTTTTCGTCGAAAAGCATCCAAAATCTATTGAGATTTTACGTCAAAATATTTCTAAGCTAAAAATACCCGCTACCGAATATAGCGTGATCCGTGCGGATGTTCTTAGTTATCTAAAGGCTTACAACGAAGAGCCCACTGATATTATTTTAGCGGATCCGCCATTTACAGAAAAAATGGCTCACGCGGTCATGGAGCACGCTAGCCAAAGCCCTCTCTTTGGAGCTCAGACTCTAATGACGATAGAGTCTCAAAGTCGCGAACGGCTTGATGATTTATATGGCGATATAGAGCGTTATGATCGCCGCGAATTTGGTGATAAAATTCTTTCTTTCTTTAGAAAAAAAAAGGATAAAGTAGGTAATGAGTAATATCGCAGTTTACCCCGGTAGCTTTGATCCGATCACGCTTGGTCATATAGATATCATTCAAAGAATTTCTCTTATCTACGATCAAACTGTGGTTTTAATATCTCAGTCTCCCAATAAGCCCTCTCTTTTTTCCGTAGGAGAAAGAAAAGTCTTAATTGAAGCCTGTCTGAATAAAATAAAAAACGTGAAAGTCGATATTCATGAGGGCCTCACGGTTGATTATATGAGGCAAAAAAACGCGAAGGTCATCGTTCGGGGGCTTCGAGCTGTTGTTGATTTTGAGTATGAGTTGACTATGGCGAATATGAATAAAATGTTAGCTCCTGATATCGAAACTCTTCTGGTCTTTGCTGACCCCAAGTACTATTTTATTTCTTCTCGTGGAGTCAAAGAGGTGGCTCAGCACGGTGGGAGTTTGCAAGGACTGGTTCCCGATTTGGTCGCAGAGGCATTAATAAAGAAAATGAAAAGGTCATAAAATGTTGTCAAAAAGAGCTCAGAATTTAAAGACATCGCCGACCCTTTTTTTAGTGGCAAAAGCTAAAGAGCTTCAGGCGCAGGGGCATCCGGTTATTTCGCTGACTGTCGGCGAACCGGATTGGCCGACCTTTCCTGTTGCTGCTAAAGCTGGCCAGGAGGCCATTGAAAAAGGAATCACTAAGTACACTCCAGCTAATGGAACCGTAGAGTTGCGTCAGGCGATAGCTGCCAAAATGAAAACAGACCTTGGCGTTGATTACGGGATAAAGAGCATCACCGTGGCCTCAGGCGCCAAGTTTATTATTTTTGGCGCTTTGCAAATGCTAATCAGCCCTGGTGATGAGGTGATAATTAACTCTCCTTATTGGGTCAGTTATCCAACAATGATAGAGTTGGCGGATGGAGTTCCTGTTATAGTTGAGTGTGATGAAAAAGATCACTTTAAAATGACTCCAGAGAAATTAGAAAAAGCAATAACCGCTCGGACAAAAATTTTCTTATTTTGTTCTCCGAGTAATCCGACGGGTTTGATCTATACACAAAGTGAGCTCAGGGCCTTGGCGGATATTTTGAAAAAGCATCCGGATATTTTTATTATTTCAGATGATATGTACAATCGATTGATGTTTGATGGTTCAAAAATAGCTCCTCACATCTTGCATGTAGCTCCGGAGTTAAAAGACCGTGTTATATGTGTCAACGGTGGATCAAAAGCCTATTCTATGACTGGTTGGCGAATTGGATGGGCGGCGGGGCCCGAGAAAATCATTACGGCAATGAGCGATTATCAGAGTCAATCGACGGGATCACCATCAAGTATTTCTCAATATGCGGCCCTTGCGGCTATAAAGCACGGGGATCCTGATATTGATGAGGTCGTAAAAAAATTAATACGACGAAAAGAATTTGCACTCCGAGAGTTCAAAAAAATTCCTCAACTACGGGTCATCGAACCTCAGGGAGCCTTTTATCTTTGGGTCGAGATGAAGTCTCTTTATGGTAAAAGCTATAAGGGGCAACCAATTTTATCATCAAAGGATTTTGCAGATATTTTACTGAATCAGTTTTATGTTGCAACCGTCCCAGGCAATGAATGTGGTTGCGATGGTTACTTGCGTTTGAGTTTCGCGTGCACCGAAGGTCAAATGCAAGAAGCCATTCAGAGAATGGCTTCTTGCATAGAGCAACTTAGTTAAAGATATTTAAAAATCTATGGACAGGTGTAGGAAATATCGATTTTAGTTCCCTGAGTTATGGCCTGAACAAAACTCAGTGCTGCGCCGCTGACGTTAAAGTCGACGCCAATCATTTTTGTTTGACCTGCCACCTTAACCACCAAACTTGACAGTGGATTCGGAGCGCATTCTAAGGTGATATTTTTCAGGGTGTTTGTGAGTTTCTCTGTGAACAGGTTGAGATTATTTTGGAAGCTAGCGCTGCAGATGCTTCCAACACCTCCCCCAGTGAGGTTCGACATTTCTATGTATTTTGTTCCCATGTGAGATGCTGAAGTTACAGTTTGCCCAAGGGAATTCACCCAAGGCGTGGCATCCTGAGTGGTTTCGCAGGCCAGACTATCAACGACGATGGAATTGAATGTAAATCTCAAATTTTGCCCAAAGAGACCCTTTGAGAATGACAGGAGGTTTTGTGGTAGGTCTTGATCTTCGAGAGGGCGATAGGTGAAGCTTGGAGCTGCGACACTCTCGCCTTTGTTTGTTTTGATTCGTGTTTGATCGCCACCAATGCTGCGTTCGTCTTCATCAGAGAGAACGATCACTGCAATAGCTGAATCTTGTCTATAGCAGCCGCCACTATTTGCAACGTTATTTCCAGGAGCTCCATTAAGAAGATGGTTATAAGTGGACTTAATGGCGCGTTCATCACCTGCGGTTTCATTTACGCCGATCGCAACAATAGTGTTAACGAAAATCGTATTCAAATTTGTTCCTGCATCTGCAGGTCTCAGGACGTATTTGCTGCCAGTTGCAGGGTTATAGTCTTTCCATAGGATTGAATGCCCCCAATACTGGGCACCGTTCGAAAAAGTGGTAAAAGTTGTTGTAGTAAGGCACATCTGCCAATCGATATTTAAGGTCGCTAATTTATCAGCAAAACCTTTCATCTGTGCTGCTAATTTTTGTTGATCGGCAGCCATGGAGGTTGAGTTATCAATAACAAGTAAGAAGTCCACCTTGTTTGAAGCGGGTGGAACAACAAGGTTGTAGTTAACTGTGTGGGTGCCTATGGGGGTGGGGGTAGGGGTCGGACCACCGATGCCGACTCCAGGGTCGATGCCGGTTCCATTATCTCCTGGAAGACCGGGATCGCTGCCGGTTCCATTTGGCATTCCCGCAATACCCTCTCCACTCGATGAAGGAGATGCCGAGAAGCGAACGTTGCCACAGGCGATCATGAAGAGCGCAAAGGCAACTGCGAAACAAATATTTTTAAATAAAACTTGCGGCATGGTTGAGTCCCCCTTCTAAGAAGCTAACATAGGGTGCAGCTGGCAGACAGATGATATTTGCTATTTCTAGAAATGAGACTAGGATATTTTTTGAGTTGTTCAGAGGGTTTACGGGCGTTGAACCTCTGAACAGCTGATCAGAATTATGACACTAGTTGCAGTAGTAAAGGAGATCTACTTGCTTTCCTTCATTAATAGCACTGTTAAACTTTAGATTGGCACCGATTAAGGTGTAGTCCGTCGTTGCTGCGCCATTGATTTTCACTTGGAGTGAGTTTGTAATTGGTGAACATTCCAAAGTGAGGCTAGAGAGAGAGTTCGAGATCTTGTTTTTGAAGAGATTTAGATTGTTCGAATAATCAGCGTCGCAAATGCTTCCAATTCCTCCCGCTGTAAGATTCGACATCTCGAGATATTTTGTGCCGAGGTGGCTCGGCCCATAGTTACCTCGAGCGTCTTTTTCGGCATCCTGAGTATTTTCGCAGGACTTTGCAGAAACTACGATTGAGTTGAATGTAAAGCGAGTGTCTTTTCCAAAAATTGATCGGGCCTGAGCTAACAGAGTCGTCGGCATGTCGTCATTTTCTAGGGGTTGGTAACCGACAGGATCTTCGTACAAAGGCGCATAGTTTTTAATTCGACTAGCATCGCCACCTACGCTGCGCTCGTCTTCGTCTGAGATGACTATCGCAGCGACAGAGGAGCCTTTGCGATAGCAACCACTGCCATCAGTAGCGTTTGGATCGCCGTTATAGAAGTGTTTATGAGCAGCCTTTATTCCCCGTTCATCCGAAGAGTTAGTAACACCAGAGCCGATCGTCGCAATCGTTCCTTTAAATATGTTACTTAAGTTAGGTGTGCCTTTTTTTAATACGTAGGGCGGTGTTCCGGCGGCAGGAGTATAGCCAACCCAATTTATAGA
>JAMIQD010000117.1:0-2234 GCA_035914755.1 Pseudobdellovibrionaceae bacterium
TTTCGGGTGGATTCTTTGCAAGCAAGGGCAAAGTATCTCTAAAAAAAGAAGGTAATTTTATCGTAATTTTTGCTCAACCCGGCCTCGCCCCTTCAGGAGAAGTGGTAATTTTATTCCTCGAAGATGAGAGGAGCTACTCCTTGCGTGTCATGCCAGCTGGACTTGAGCAACAACGCGATGACGCAGTAAAAATAAGCGATAATCGCGATCCAGAAATAGAGCTCGAACAACCGAAAGGCGATGTTTCAACAAAAGAGACTTCTTTTGCTCCTCCGACGGTCGTGAGCGGTCTGATGCGTGAGATGATGTTGATTGCCGAGTTCGGAAAGAAAAAGGGCATTCCTGGGTATAGAAGATCAAATCGGTACTCGGGAGAAGAAATCTTGAACAACGGAGCCGTTGAAGCAAAAATTGACGAGATATTCATGGGTTCCGATCACTGGGGGTATGTCTTAACTGTAACGAACTTACTAGACACAACCCAGCAGCTTAATCCTGCAACTTTCCGTATAGACGGAACCAAAGCCGTAGCGTTTCAACGTCTTGAACTTGGCCCGAGACCTCAGACAGCGGAGCAAAAGGTCGCGAACACTCACCAAGCTAAAGTATACATCGTTACACGCAGTAAGAGAATATAAAGATTTTGGATAACCCACGGGTATTTACAAACGGGTTCAGTAGTCAAGGGGTCGTAAGATGACGGTGAAAGACAAACTTCAAGATGCCAAAATGCTTCTCCAGAACGAGAGACGAATCTGGTTCTTTGGCATATTTATCTTGGTCTGTATCGTGGTCTTTATGATGACAGAGGACCCCAAAAGCAAAAGACGTGTCGGCAAAGCACCCGAAGCTACAGACCAAACTCCAATGGTAATGACCGATGCATACAAAGATCTTATTTACTCGATGCAACAGGACCTAAAGCAACTGCGCTCAGAATCTCAAACCCAAGGACAGGGCGTGGACCGCATCAAGACCGATCTCGACAAGAACAAACAAGATTCAGTACGTATCTTTGAACAATTGCTGAATGAGTACGATTCTCTTAACGACAAGGTCGATACTCTGGGTGACAAAATGAAATCCAAGGACTCGACAACTCCGGCGTTTCAAGACGACGGGAGAACCAATGAATCTGGACCAGGAGATTTACAACCACTTCTCTTTACAGAAAACAACATTCCGGCACCACCTAAACCACCAAAGCACCGCAAATTTACCTTTATCTCGCCGGGAGATGCAGCCCCCGTTGTCCTACTCTCGGGAGTAAATGCGCCAGTCGACGGAACCCCATATCCGGTAGTGTTCAAGCTTAACGGCACGATTGAGGGCCCAGACGGTTCATCGCTTGATTTAGGCGAAGCCCGAGTTATCAGCGCAGCTCAAGGTTCGGAGGTGGATGGGCGAGTTCTCTTTAGACTGACCAATATTTCAGTTAGACACAAGAATGGCAGGCGCTCGGTCGTGGAGGTAGACGGTTGGGTTGTAGGAGAAGATGGGATTCGCGGAATGAAGGGCAAGTTAATTGACAAATTACCTGAGACTCTTCTTGCTATTGGAGCTGCTACAACCGCTTCGGCCGCGGCTACCAACGCATTTGGCGGCAATTCCAAAACCTACTCGACGTCCTCCGATGTCAACAGCAGCGGAGTAAATGTAAATTCCGAGGGAATGGAAAATGCCATTGGGAAAGGCTTCAACAAGTCAACACAGAAACTCGTTGATGTTATTATTGACAGACATGAAAAATTGATTCCAGTCGTGGAGGTTCTCTCGGGCCGAGAAGC
Source organism: Pseudobdellovibrionaceae bacterium (assembly GCA_035914755.1). Lineage (GTDB taxonomy): Bacteria > Bdellovibrionota > Bdellovibrionia > Bdellovibrionales > Bdellovibrionaceae > JACMRP01. The sequence continues at coordinate 1,788 of JAMIQD010000117.1, forward strand.
TGTAGCTGTTTTCTCGCAACCTGTTGAGATATCACCATGTGAGGATGATTGTGAAAATGAAGATAGTTACGGAAGCGTTGACTAAGTGTTAAGGATATCAGAGGTGATATGAGTAGATCTCAAACTTGTTATCGTATATTTTTGGTCTCGTGGTTCTTACCATTGCTCAGCGTTGGCGCATCACTTAGCGCATGCAGCCATGATACTATCGACATCATTAACCCATATCGCGAAACAGTTGATGAAAAGCTTGGTGTCCGCAGCAGCCAACCGCTACTGGATGGTGGTTCGTCCACGACATCCGCAAAGCGGGAGGATCGAGCACGAAATGCCTTGGAAGTCATGAACTCCTACCGCAGAGCTCAAGAACCTCAGCCATATTACCCAGTCTTACAGCCCGCAGAAGTGCGCCTAATGTGGATTCCCGATCATCTAAATAAAAGTGGC
>JAMIQD010000118.1:0-5867 GCA_035914755.1 Pseudobdellovibrionaceae bacterium
AAGCTGGCGCGAGAAAATATGCTCAAATCCATAGTCATTCGACACACAGGTCACGTGCGAAGAGTCACCCAGCGCGAGAGCGCCCAAGGGGCGTCGGTCCTTGCGATAGCGCCCGGTGAACTCCTCCGCAAAGTGCATAGCATCGCAGTGGCTCCCGCCGTTTCCGCAAGAGAACGCCCGGCCGCCGTTTTGAAACGCGTGAATCAAAATTTTCGTGAACTGCTCACAGCGCTCGATTTGCGCGGAATCGCCTAAAAAAGCGGATAAAGTCTTCTCGGCTTCGCTTAAAGAAGCCATCCAGGTCTGCTTGTGGGTCTGAATTGATGCCATACTCACGTTTTAGCCGGAAAATTACGCCTGCGCAGTTGATTTAGAACGAAATTCGCTTTATCCATGAGCCTCTCTTTCGGGCGCCGGTAGCTCAGCTGGATAGAGTACTAGACTACGAATCTAGTGGTCGGAGGTTCGACTCCTTCCCGGCGCACCATTTTTCCCACCAAAAGGTACCCGCTACCTTTCCGCGACCCAGAGCGTCGCACAACAAGACGTCGCGACAGGGCTATTTCGAGTTTTGCAGAATATTTGTCAGCACGCTGACCTGTTCGGTGAGCTCGGGCGAGAAAAATGCCGTCGGTCCCCAGCTCGAATCGTGTCCGCTCATCAGCCAAGATCCGTCTTCGTGTTGAAGAAGTTCGACGGCTCGGCCCGTTTCAAATGAAATGGCGAGGCGGTTGGTGACGGCCGACTGTTTTTGAAACTTGGGATCGAGGAACTCGGCGACATCAAAAGTGCAGTTGCGCCCCATCCACGATTCGATGAGATCGCCAAGGCCGGGGATGGGTTTGCCGGCGAGCCAATTGCCATCCCGACGTTTGATCTCGCCGTTCTTGTTTTTGATCGAGGTGATGCGCGCCGGGCACCATTTGAGCTTGCGAGAGGTGAAGGCGAGGATGCCTGCCTGGAAAAGAGATTCCAGTTCGGGTTGTTTTGAAAGATCGGAGCCTTGTCCTGCCGTTGGACCATCCGTCCAAAGAAAAGCGCCGGGTGTCCATACGCCGCGCCAGCTGGTTTTTGAAAAGTCCTCGATTTCCACTTCAACGCCCCAGCGATTGCCGCCCGCGAGAGTCCCTGGGGTGGTGTGGAGTTCGCGAAGAGCGAGAAGTCGCCGATGAATGAACGCAGGCGTGACAATGGGTTCCCACGCAGCACTGCGTGCGTTTCGAGTGAAGGTGAATTCGACGGCCCCTGATCGCCAGCGAAACTTTCGAATCTCGTCGGGGTGAAACGCGGGTTTTGTGGCAGCAGCTGATTCCGTTGCCGGTGGCGTCGTGAATGCGATTTTGCCATTCACTTTTTTCGAGTACCACTGCCAGAGCAAAAAGAGTGGCCCCAGAGAAAAGAGGATAACCAAAATCACGGTGGTCTTCTTGGTCATCTTGTTTTGCGGTGGTGGCATCTTTGGCGATGAGTTCGGCGATGTCGGCACGTGGCGTTCTCCTCATGGAACTCCACATCAAGAGCGTGGACAGATCAACTGTTGAATGTCGAACCCACGGCTCAGTTGTTTTTGCCCGTTGGTCGCACTATTCTGCCGCTATGAATTCGGTATCGATCTATATACGACTCGGCGTTCTCGTTATCGCGCTTGTGCTAGTTTTTGCCGGGATGAAGGCGATGACTCCACAGGCGATTCAGGGTGCATTTTCGGCCCTCGGCGTTGAACCGGGTGCGGCCGGGCAGCCCGGATTACAGAGTGGCGGCAAGCCGCTCGCGCCGGGTGAAGAGCGCCGAACGCTGTGTCGGACCCGCCTTCGCTCGATCCGATTTGCCGATGACCGGGCGGTGGCCGAGGTCACAAAGGGGATGAAGCTCGATTGGACCGCTGAAGAGGGTGCTGGCGAAAAAAAGAGCGTCCGCTCGATCGGGTATCTGGAAATGGAGAAGTGGCTGTCTCAGCACTGCCAGTTCCTGGCCGCAACCGGCTCCTCAGCTGCGGAAATGGCGGTTGGGCAGGTCCCGGCGGTCGTATTTGAGTTTATTGACGGTTCCAGCTGGGGCCTCAGCCAGGCCGGTCCACTGTTTCGCCCGCATTCAGACCCCCAAACGCCCTTTTCTTCACCAGACCTTCAGGCGGCATTGGTGGAACTGCGCGAGCTCGCTGGCTTCCCGGTTGACAGCAAGAGCCCATAAACCCTATTTTGTCTTCTCCGACGTTATTCGTGTTCAGATGTAGCTCAGTCGGTAGAGCAAGCGGCTGTTAACCGCTGGGTCGGGGGTTCGAGTCCCTCCATCTGAGCCAATTCTTTTCCAACGCTACTATAGTCCGCCGGATTAACAGGGTCGAATAAGTCGTCCCCTCTGAGGACGAACTGAAGCGGTCTGTTTCCCTTGTCGTCTAAATCGCCGACGATAATTTCCTTAAAAAGTTTCTGATAGGCCGTCCTCAAGGACACCGGATCATTCTCGGCGATCAACCGCTGAATCTTTTCTGCATTTTCAGCGACATAACTCCAATCAAATCCATCACTCTCGCCCTGTTTCAAAGACTCTCCGATATTTTTAAAGTTTTGTTCCAAGGTCTCTATTTCTGAGTTTTTCTCGCTGATGTTCCTCATAAACTCGTCCCGAATCTCTTTGATTTCTTGTTCCGTTGCACCCTTGGTAATTTGGATCAACGATTTTTTAAGAGAGTCCTTTTCGTCATTCAAGGATGAGATTTTGTCTTTTATTTTCTGCGCTTCGTTTTTTAAAAGATCGTTGCGACTGTTAAGGTCTGAAATTCTTCGTTTCACAGCCTCTTTAAGACGAGCGTTTTTGTCCACAATGTCTTTCACAATCTTAAAAGCCTCTTGCTCCAGGGAATCCGCCCGCATGTTTCTGACTCCAGGTCCGCCATAGTAGTGGTATCGTTCTTTGTTATGTTGACCGACGCCACTTCTACCAGAGAGGGCTTTGCCATCCTTATTCTTTAGCAAGCCCGACAGAAGATAGATTTTTGTCACCTTCGTGTTTTTGATTTTGTCGCTGGACACCTTGCCGATAGTTTTTTGAACTTCAGCCCAAAGCTTTTTATCGACGACGCAACCGTGAGGCAGTTCCACCTCTTCATATTTTTCGTAGGGCATCAGCTTCTTTTGATTTTTGTCCTTGTTGTCTCTGTTGACTTCCCAAAGTCCAATATATTTCTTGTTCGTCAGCAGAGTGTGCAGACTATGCTTTTTGAATGGCTCGCCGTGTTTATTCAGAATTCCTTTTGAATGGCTTTCTTCAAGAGTCTTTTGGAATGATCCGAATTTCACGAAAGTTCGCATGAGCCATTCGACGGTCTTTAGCTCATCGGCATTTGGCGTGTAAAATCCCACCTTCAATTCGTCACCGACCTTGAGTTGATCGAGTCCCAAAACAGGATGGGTAGAATTGAATTTTCCAGAATTGACCATTGCCGAAAAATTGCTTTCCTTTACACGCTTGGAGGTTTGCTCAGACTCATACTGTGCGAACGCCGATAAAATTCTGAGTTGGAAAAGCTGGCCTGGATCGTTTGGATTGAACGGAAAACTTCGGATGACTATTTCACATTCGCTAGTTGTGCAAAGCCGAAAGAATGTCTCCCAGATCGTCGCATCTCTCGCTATTCGAGATATTTCTTTGATGACAACAAACTTAAATTTCTCCCTTTTTATCTCATAGCTCATTCTCTTAAATTCAGGTCGATCATCGTCACGACCTGTCAAACCAGGTTCAATAAAAAATTCCGTAATTTTGTAGTTTACATGTCCCGCCTGACTGCGAATTTCAGCTTCACTTATGGCGATGTTCACTTGTTGTTCTAAAGAGCCTTTTTCGATTGTCACCTGGTCTTCTGTGGACAGGCGTAAGTAAGCGCAACCCTCAAGTGTCGGCCAATCTTCGTTTTGAGGTCTCCAAGAGGCATGATATTTTGATATGGCCTTTCGGCAATCCTCCACTATTTTTTCGATGAGGATTCTCTTTTTGAGTGCTTTTGAAATTTCAGATTTTTTTGTCATAACGTAAGTCCCTTATGATTTCTGAATAGGATTCAGCAAAACGTTGTCCTGTGTCCTCGCCAAGCTCACCGATGACAGTAGCGGTGAATGAAACAGTGCTGAGTCTTTTCTTCTTTGCTGCCAATCGTGCCCGTTTCTTTTGTTTTCCAACGCAAGTTCGACAAGATGATTCGACGCCAAGAATCTTTGAGCGATTTTTATGGAAGCTCCTGAGTGGCTTGGTCGTACCACAGCCTGTGCAAGTCTTTACTGAGTCGGTGTTATCCGGTTCGTTCTTGATCTGGACTGCTTGCGGTGGGCTACTCAGTAGGTCCATCAGTGATCGACCTCTTGCTGAGTGCCTCTAATCGAACTGCAATCAGGGTATTTGGTTAAACCCAAACAAAGGTCGAGGTCGGCTGTTGCAAGCCAACCACAGCGCCCCTCCATTTTGTTAACCAATTGTTTACCCATACCATCATCATATTTCGCATTGCATCAAAAAGCAAACTTTAGGTAGATGTTTATCAAAATGAGACGGATACATTGCGATGTATTGTCTTTAGAGTAAATAAAAGGTATATTTTTGATAGATATGAGGAGGCGGGCGTGGCAAAGGGAAACATGGTTTTTGTTGGCTCCGAAAAACTGAAGCAACTCTTTGAAGCGACTGGGTTAAAGGGCATGGAGTTGGAACGGCTTTTCGAGGTTTCTCATGCTGGATTTTATAAATGGCAAACCAAGGGCATCATACCTGCTGATAAGCTCGGGCATTTGTTGGTTCTCAATAAATTCAATGGCTACGAAATTGAGGCGAAGCCGACTATTGGAAATGAAAACGCCAAAGTCCTCGATTTCATGGTGAAAGATTTCTTCAATAAAGGTGAGCACCTCTATATTGAAGCAAAACCCACCGACGAAAATCTCGAAGCCGTGCGAATGCAGATAAACACTTTCAAAATTCCGGTGACGCTTCTGTATCTATCCAAGGGCGAAATCAAGATGGAAGAGAACGCCAGTATGAGACAGAGGCTTTCAGCGAGTGGTACGCCGACTCCTCAAGGTCTTGCGTCCGCAACGGGCTTGGCTTCCGCAAGTCTCGACGAGTTGGTGCAAGAAATTGAACAAAGAGGATGGCTGATAAAGCTTGAACGAAAAAGCTCTTCGCCTCTGAACGGCAATGCCAAAGTGGTTAAGAAGAAAAAGAATAAATGAGCGAATTACTCAAGTGAATGATCTATGGAATCAAAACGCCAAAATGGGAGTCGTAAAAAATTAAAGCCCTCAGACACGATTAAGCTACGTCTTGATTCATACGTCGAAGGCAATCTCTTTGCCGACATTCAGGCAATGCGGAATGAAATCAATCGGGCAACGCTAAAGGCGAAAGCTCTTACAGGCATTAAGCCGAGAAGTCGCAATAAGAAGTACACCACAGCCCTCAATTGTTTGCTTGCGAATCTTGTCGAATCTGCCCTTCAAGAACTGCCCATAGCTATAGGCCACAGAGAAGATTTTTATAAGAATAAGAAAAAGACGAGGCCAAATCCGAATCGAATATCTGCCTACATTATGACAGCCGTCTTGAAAGAGTTGAGTGATAACAACATAGGGCTAGTCAAACTCGTGCGCCGAGGATTTCACGACAGGAAAAACTATAAGGCTTCGGGGCTGTCGCTTTATATGCCGACAGAAAGCTTCAATCTTTTTAAGCGAATGGCAACGAAAGGCGGGAATCAACTTTTCATTCGACGATTCAAGTCAGAGGGGCAAACAACAAGCAAAGCCGTTGTCTACGAGACCGACGAAAACGATGAGCGACGTTATTATGAACCCGATGTTGGTCATCCTGATGTGGCA
>JAMIQD010000119.1:0-3824 GCA_035914755.1 Pseudobdellovibrionaceae bacterium
TGCCTCTAGTTTAGCGCGGCTGCCGGATTTCTCCGAATAGAAGCTCAAGAAATCCGCATTTCTCTCCTCTGGTCTAGGTCTTTGCTGAAATTTACAGTCCATTTTTATTGAAAGATCCTCTAATCTTGGCTATTCATTTCCACATCTTTCACAAGAGGGCTTCATGGCATTGAATCATATTGATTATGAAAAAAAGTGGCAAAAAAAATTGGAAGAGAAGGGCGCCTTTCGGGCCCTCAATGGATCTGACAAACCAAAGTACTACGCCCTCGATATGTTTCCATATCCCTCAGGATCAGGCCTTCACGTCGGCCATATTGCCTCTTACACTCCCGCCGATATCATCTCGCGCTATAAACGAGCCACTGGGTTTAACGTTCTTCATCCCATGGGATATGATGCCTTTGGTCTACCTGCAGAGCAGTATGCCATTCAAACCGGCATTCACCCCGCCATCACCACCGAAAAGGCGATTGCCAGCTTTCGCAACACCTTGCAGTCCTTCGGCTTCAGTTTCGATTGGAGCCGCGAAATTTCGACAGCGGATCCAAAGTATTACAAATGGACTCAGTTCATTTTCTTAAAACTTATGGAGCGAGGGCTTGCCTACCAAAAAGAAGTTCCCGTGAACTGGTGTCCCGCCCTAAAAACCGTTTTAGCGAACGATGAAGTTGTCGACGGCAAATCAGAACGCGGAGGCCATCCTGTGGTCCGCGTACCGATGAAGCAGTGGATGCTAAAAATCACTGATTACGCCGAACGCCTTTTAGAAGGCCTCGACAGAATCGATTGGCCCGCTCGCACCAAAGAAGGGCAACGTAACTGGATCGGCAAAAGCGAAGGCGCCCGCATCACCTTCAAGGTCGAAGGGACCCCTGAGACCTTCGAGGTTTTCACCACCCGTCCTGACACTTTGTTCGGAGTGAGCTTTATGGTTTTAGCTCCAGAGCATGCCCTAGTGACCCAAATCACCACAGCAGATCGCAAAACAACGATCGCCAATTATATCTCCGCCGCTGCAAAAAAATCCGAGGTGGATCGCAAGGCCAATACTGATAAATCAGGAGTCTTCACCGGGGCCCACGCTTTACATCCAATCACGGGAAATAAAATTCCTATCTGGATTTCAGACTATGTTCTCATGGATTATGGAACTGGCGCTATCATGGCAGTTCCCGGCCACGATAGCCGAGACTTCGAGTTCGCAGAAAAATTCAACCTTCCTGTCCTCCGTGTATTATCAGGCAGCGAGAGTCTTCCATTTGAGGGAGACGGCACGTTAGTTAATTCTGAATTTCTAAATGACCTGACAAAGACTGAAGCCATTCAGAAAATGAATCAGTATTTAGAAGAAAAGAAAATCGGAGCAAAAGAAGTCCAATACAAATTACGCGATTGGCTTTTTAGTCGTCAGCGCTACTGGGGAGAGCCCTTCCCGGTGGTGCGTTTTCCAAATGCAGGACTCAAGGGAGTGCCCGCGGACGAGCTTCCGGTCCTCCTTCCCGAAGTCGCCGACTACGAACCCTCAGATAGAGGAGAGGCTCCCCTCGCGCGCAACAAAGAATGGACAAAATACCCTGGAACATCTCTTATTGGAGCCGACGGTGAAACCGGCGTTCGCGAAACTGATACCATGCCTGGGTCTGCGGGCTCCTCTTGGTATTTCTTGCGCTACATCGATCCTCACAATGAAAAGGCCGCCTTTTCACCTGAAGCAGAAAAATATTGGATGCCGGTGGATCTCTATGTCGGTGGCCCAGAACACACGGTTGGCCATTTACTTTATTCTCGATTTTGGATGAAGGTGCTCTTTGATGCGGGCCTTGTCACTCACGACGAGCCCTTCAAAAAACTCGCCCACCAAGGAATGATTCTCGGTGAAGATAATCAAAAAATGTCCAAATCTCGCGGCAACGTGATTCCTGCAGATGACATATGCAAGAACTATGGTGCTGACGCCCTCAGAACATTTGTTTGTTTTATGGGTCCCCTTGAAAATGAAAAGCCTTGGTCTCCGACTGGTATCGAAGGCGTTAAGCGTTTTCTCGACCGAGTGAGCCGCCTTGTCATTAACGATGATGGCGAGCTTGTCGCAAACTCAGAGTCTACATCTTCTGAGTTAGAAAAGGTTCTGCACAAGACAATTAAAAAAGTTACTGAAGACATCGAAAATATGAGTTTCAATACCGCTATCTCAGCGATGATGATCCTTGTAAATGAGATTTACAAAGCGAACCTAAAACCAAAATCTGTCTTAATGCCCCTCGTTCAACTCTTAATGCCTTTTGCACCTCATCTTGCCGAAGAACTTTGGGAGAAAATGGGCGGTACTGGTTTTGTTTCTTTGGCTCCCTGGCCTAAACATGATAACAAACTTGTCGCTGACAACACCGTGACCATTGGCGTTCAAGTAAACGGAAAAATGCGCGGGACCATCGAGACCCCTATTGATGCTTCTGAGCAGGTGGCCATGAATGCCGCGCTTGCCCTGGATGGCGTAACAGCCGCCTTGTCAGGAAAAAGTCCAGAAAAGATCATCTACAAAGCTGGCAGAATTTTAAACTTGATCGTGAAATAGGGCGGACCCAATATGATGAGAACAGAGCTAGATCAATACACAGGAGGAACCGGATCGATGACAAAGGACCAGTCCAACACTTGGAGCCCCGATAAGAGCGCAACCCTTTACGGAATAAATAACTGGGGCAATGGTTATTTTCGTGTGAATCCGAATGGCAACGTGGCCGTCACGCCAATGGGAGCAAACGGCCCTTCTGTAGATCTTTTTGATTTAACTCAAGATTTGTTAGAGCGCGGAATCCGCGTACCCATCATGATTCGATTTCCTGATATTATTAAGGCCCGCGTGCAGCAGCTTCACAGTTGTTTTCAAAAAGCTTTTGCGGATCATAACTACAAGGGCAACTACTGCGGAGTTTATCCAATCAAGGTCAACCAGCAGCGCCACCTCGTCCAAGAGTTGGTTAAGCACGGAAAAGGAATCGGCCTCGGACTTGAGTGCGGGTCAAAGCCCGAGCTTTTGGTCGTTCTTGCCCTGATGAACACAGAAAATGCCGTTATTGTTTGTAATGGGTTTAAAGACGCCGAGTATATCGAAACAGCAATTTTATCTCAAAAACTTGGGCGTAATACCATTATTGTTGTGGACCGCAAAGAAGAGCTAAAAATGATCGTGGATATCGCGAAAAAGTTTAATGCTCGACCTAAAATTGGCTTTCGCGCAAAGCTTAACACGCAAGGTGCTGGCAAGTGGGTGGATTCATCTGGAGCTCGCTCCAAGTTTGGCCTCACCTCTATGGAAATTGTCGAAGGTGTCGAGTTGCTAAAAAAAGAGGGCATGCTCGATTGTTTAGAACTCCTTCACTACCACATTGGTTCGCAGGTGCCCTCTATCCAAAGTATCAAGTCTTCTCTCAAAGAGGGGGCTCGATTCTACACCGAACTTCATGCCATGGGTGCAGGCCTCAAGTATATTGATGTGGGCGGAGGCCTTGGCGTGGACTATGACGGCACGGGATCCTCGGACAGCTCCGTTAATTATAGCGAACAAGAATATGCTAATGATATTGTTTCTGTCCTACAAGCTCTCTGCGACGAAAAGGGCATTCCGCATCCAAACATCGTGACCGAGTCAGGTCGCTTTTTAGTGGCTCACCATTCGGTTCTGATTTTCAACGTCTTGGGTATTAACAATCTATATCGTCCAGAGCCCCCGCGCCCTGCGACTAAAAAAGATCCGAACTTGATGCAGGACATGCAGTACATTTTTGAAAAGGTCAATCGAGACAATATCAATGAGTGCT
>JAMIQD010000120.1:0-8266 GCA_035914755.1 Pseudobdellovibrionaceae bacterium
AGTCCAATCTGTGTAGTACCCCTTGACCGGTCCCAAATAAGGCAATTGAAACTCAAGACATTTTTTGAAGTCCATCTCATCCGCTTCAACGATTCCGGCCTTCGGATTCTCAAGAGCCCAAGCGACACCGGCAATCACAGCGGATGAAACTTGCAAGCCGGTAGCGTTTTGATAAGGAGCTAGGTGGCGAGTTTCTTCGATACTTAATTGTGAACCGTACCAGTAAGCATTTTTTTGATGACCGTAAAGAAGAACACCGAGCTCATCGATGCCATCGATAATTTCATTTTCATCCAGGATATGTTGTTCTGGTTGGCGTACACCACCGCGGCCAAACATCTCTTCGAGCGAAAGAATCGCATCGTTAGCAGGATGGTAAGCATAATGGCAAGTGGGGCGATACTCTGCGCTGGCACCAGTTCCGAGAGTAAAGTAGTCAGCAATCGAGATGGCTTCGTTGTGTGTTACAAGACGGCCGTACTGAGGACCTGGTGTTGGGCACCAAGTTCGGACTTTTGTGTTCGCACCTGGCTGTTGAAGGTAGATCGCGGCTTGGCAGCCTGAATCGTGACGGCGTCCATTTTTTGGCATCCAGGTTTCGTGGGTTCCCCAACCGAGTTCTGCGGGCTGTAGGCCTTCGCAGATAAAGCCATCGACAGACCAGGTGTTCACAAAGTTATTCATCGGCTTTTGCATCCGGGCACGCTGAGTGTCGCGTTCAGCGATATGAATGCCCTTGACTCCAACTTTTTGCATGAGCTTAGCCCAGTCTTGTCGGGTTTTTGGAGTTTCAAAAGGTATTTTCAGGTCAGTTGCCAGGTTTACGAGGGCTTGCTTAACAAACCAGGAGACCATACCAGGATTAGCTCCGCAACAGGAAACGGCGGTGATGCCACCAGGATTGTTTCTCTTTTCTTCTAGAAGGGTTTCTCTAAGTGCATAATTTGAGCGAGCGGCCGCACCTTTGGAGTCATCAAAGTAAAATCCTGCCCAGGGCTCAATGACAGTGTCAATGTAGTGGGCACCGAGGTCTCGGCAAAGCCTCATTACATCCAAAGAAGAAACATCGACCGAGAGATTGATACAAAAGCCAGTTCCTGTGCCATCCTTGAGTAAAGGGCGAAGGACTTCTTTGTGGTTTTGTTCGGTCAGTCCTTGGTGAATAAAACGAATGCCTCGTTCGTCGAGAAGTTTGCGATCGCGATCGCTCGGGTCGATAACAGTGATTTTTTCTTTGGCGACCTTGAAGTGTCTCTCAAGAAGGGGGAGGGTTCCTTTGCCGATGGAGCCAAAGCCAATCAGAACAACGGGGCCTGTGATTTCGCCATAATTTTTAGAAGGGGCTGGGGGGAGGGTGTTTTTTGTCATGCTGATGCAATACCGAAATTTAACCTGACTTTCAAATTATTTTTTTAGAGTAATAGTTCCTTTCGGCTTGTCCCTGAGGCGAGGCACAGAGTAGAACTGAGGTGATGAATGCTTCAGCACCTCCTCAGAGAAAAAGAAAGTCCAAAGATCCTTGTTCTGAATGTTTTTTAAATCGCAGTCTTTGCCTCTGTCATCTTATTCCGAAATTGACTCTGGCCACTCGGCTTTGTCTTGTTGTGCACACTAAAGAACTAAAGCGAACAACCAATACAGGTCGTCTGGCTGTCAAGGCTCTGACGAATAGCGAAATGCTTATTCGCGGTTTAGATCATGAAACGTTGGATCTATCCAATCTTCTGACCCCAGACTACAGAACCTTGTTGTTTTATCCCTCTGAGGAGGCAGCAGAGTTAACAAAAGAGTTTATCAATCAGGATTCCAGGCCGATTCAACTTATAGTCCCGGATGGAAACTGGCGCCAGGCCAGCAAGGTGCACTACCGACATCATGAATTAAAAAATATTCCTCGAGTTAAGATCGGCGAAGCCCCACCAGAAACTCACTACCTGAGGCTTGAATCAAAAGCTGAAGGAATGGCGACCTTACAGGCAATCGCTAAAGCGCTAGGGGTTATAGAGGGACCCGAAATTGAAGAACAGCTTCTGCGCTTATACAGGGCTAAGCTAGAGAGAACTCTGATCGGAAGAGGTCAGACTATTTTATAATTTTAGCCGGAAATTTTTTACCCTTAATTTTTCCGTCACGCAGTTTTTCAAAGGCTGCATTTGCAAAATTAGAAGAAATTGCAACATAAGACTCGTTGTCTTGAATAGAAATTTTTCCGATATATTTCGCATCAATAGGGTTGGGCGCATTGGTCAAAGCACCCAAGATATCCCCAGGACGTAGTTTGTCCTTGCGTCCACCAGAGATCAAAAGTGTCTGCATTTTTGCGAAGCGAAGATCTTTACTAAGGCCATATTGATTTTTAAATCCCAGTGCCTGGCGAGAGAATTTACTACGAGTTACTTTTTCGATTTCAAAGAGGCGCAGACCATCCCGCGGGGTTGCGATGGAGATGGAAACTCCTTTTTTACCAGCTCGTCCCGTTCGTCCGATCCGATGGACGTAGATCTCAAGTTGTTGAGGTAAATCAAAATTAATGACCAGTTCTAAATCCTCAATATCGAGGCCTCGGGCGGCAATATCTGTTGCCACTAAAATTCGATAACTCCCATTGCGAAAGAGAGTCATGACTTTGTCTCGGGCTCTTTGCTCTAAGTCTCCGTGAAGGGCGGCGCTACTGGCTTTTTGCTCGGCGAGCTTGCTTGCGATCTCATTGACGGAATTTTTCATATTGCAAAAAATGAGGACAGACTCCGCCGGATGTTGCTGCAGAATTCGCAGCAGGGTGTTTACTTTGTCCTCAGGTTCTGATTCGTAAATCCATTGTTCGATATCGGGAATTTTGGCCTCAGAGGTATCATCAATAACGACTTTGAGAGGATTTTTTTGATAACTGCGACTCAGTAGCTCTATGGACTCTGGAAAAGTTGCAGAAAACAGGACTGTCTGTCGTTTTTGAGGAAGGTGCTTTATTAATGCCTTTAGCTCTGTCTCAAAGCCTAGCTCTAGCATTTTGTCAGCTTCATCGAGAACGAAGGTTGTGATGGAGCTCAGATCGATGACGTTTCTTTCGATTAAATCCAAAATTCTGCCGGGAGTTCCGACGACAATATGGACTCCTTTGGATAAAGATTCAGCTTGTTCGCGGACAGGTTGGCCGCCGACGAGGCTGAGGGTTTTAAGCCCCTCGATCTTACGCCCGAGTTTGCGAACCTCTGAAACTACTTGAGTTGCGAGTTCGCGAGTGGGGCAGAGAATCAAGGCTTGTAGGTTTTTTGACAGGTCGATCTTATTGAGAATGGGCAGGGCAAATGCGGCTGTTTTTCCGCTGCCAGTTTGAGACTGACCAATAAGGTCTTTTCCACTCAAGAGATGAGGCAAGCTTTGGGATTGAATAGGAGTCGGCCGTTCAAAGCCTAGCTCGGTGAGGACCGCAGTCAATTCGGGCAAAAGCTGAAGAGCGGCGAAATCAAAGTCTGTCAAAGTAAGGACCTCATGTGAAAAAACTTAAAGTCTTTTTACCAGAGACCTGAAAATTAGCTAATAGATTTTGTCGTGATTTAGAGGTATCTTCACAAGATGATAAAAATTGGCAATGTAAACCTTTTAAAAGTCGCCCGCAGGGTTGAAATCGGCGTTTTTCTGGCTGGAGGGGGCGAGACGGAGGAGTCTGACATCCTTATGCCTAAGCGCTATGTCCCAGAAGGTACTGAGGTTGGCGATGAACTCGAGGTTTTTGTATATTATGACTCTGAAGACCGTCTCGTTGCGACGACAGAAACTCCTTTTGCAAAGGTCGGGGACTTTGCCCTTTTAAAGGTTGCTTCAGTGAACTCAGTTGGAGCCTTTTTGGATTGGGGACTACCCAAGGACTTATTTTTGCCCTTTGCAGAGCAGTCTCGAAATTTAAGTCCCGGCCAAAAGGTCGCAGTTTTCATATACATTGATAAAAGCCAGAGGATCTCCGCCTCAATGCGGCTCGATCGTCATGTTGACAAGAGCCCACTGGATTACAAAGTCGAACAAAAAGTAGAGCTTTTTCTCGTCGGCAAAACAGATCTGGGATTTAAGGCGATCATCAATGGCCGACATGTCGGCGTGATCTATAAAAATGAAGTTTTCCAAGATTTGTCGTATGGCCAGCGATTGCCAGGTTACATAAAAAAAATTCGAGAGGATGGAAAGATCGATTTAATTCTGCAGCCTGTGGGGAGCAAAGGATCCCAGGATCTCGGCCAAAAAATCTTAGAAATTCTAAAATCCAAAGGTGGCTTTTTGCCGATTCATGACAAAACATCGCCCGAAGAAATTTACGACCTTTTTGGTGCTAGCAAAAAGAAATACAAAATGGCCCTTGGTGGTCTTTATAAAAAACGTCTGATTTCGGTAGATGAGGATGGCGTTCGTTTACTGAAAAAAAACTGACCACAGTTTTTAAAGACCAAAACCACATTGTTTTTTTAGATAGGAATCAAACTCTTCATCGGTGACAAATTTAAAATGCAGGGCTGAGCTTTGCGATTGATCTGGCCACAGATGCTTTTTAGGAACTTTGCAGCTTTGTCCTTTTTTGGTGATCGTCGCAGTGGTGTTGGCTTTTTTTGCAAAACGGGCATCATCTCCAGTCTGATCGGCTCTTATTAGGACACCTTCGCCGTTATAGACCTTGTCTTCGTTAAGGACTCCGCCAGTGATTTTCTTGGTAGTCACGTCGTAAGTAATCTGTTCGCCATTCGGGAGAGTGACAATTTGATTGTTTCCGTCTATGCGGATGCTTGGAAGGTATTTGCGCGGGAAGATCATAAAATGACTTTCTTTGGTCGAGCTCACAGTGCCATTTTTTGAGTCTGTAATGGTAAAGCCCAGATCTTGGCGGGCCTTGTTTTCAAAATAAAAATCCCATTGTCGGTAGATTTTTTCGATATTTCCACTGCTAAATTTAAAACGAGTCGGCACCACTTCTCCATTTGAGATGCAGACCTCATACCCTCCATTGCGAGAACCGCACATGGATGAGCGGATTCCAGAGGTGTTTTCGTCTTTGCTCGGAGGAGTCAGAGATCCTTCTTGGTTGGCTTCTTTTGCGTTAAACTTTCTTTCGATCTCGGAGGCTCGATCCTTACCGGTTGAGTATTCATTGGCCAGTTCGCAGGCGGCGCAACGGTCGTCTCTTTCGCGGACCTGTTTAACGGCATTGTTGCCATCTTCGATTCGAAGCAAGACCTCCTGAATATTCATTTCTGGCTGGCTGATTTGGTGATTGTTTACGGGCGTGATCTCAGAACGTTTTTTCTTTTTTGATTTTTTCGGTTTGATAATAATCGGAGCCGAGGCGGTGGGCGCGCTTGTTTGTGCGAAGGCCGTGCCGTACGCTAAAATAAAGCTAATGATGAATGATACAGATATAAAAAGAGCCTTGCATTGCATGCTTACCTTATCGGTTCAATTAAGAGTTTCCTGAAATGGGATTTTGTAACAACAAGGCACTAGACGAAGGGCTGACCCCTCGCCGAGATAATTTGCAGACCATCAGAGTCAACTGGCAGCCAAGCTCTCCAGGTAAAGTAGGTCTGGGCTAATATCTTCTTCATTCGGCCACTGCACGATGCCCTGACTTACGAAAACTTGCTCAAAATATCCAGGCAGCTTCAACGATTGATAAATTGGATATTTTAAAAGTGGCGTAACATCAAAGTATCGCTTCTCACCATTGATGAACTCAACTTCAAGTTGAAATCCGTTGAGAGCTTTAGCTGTTTTTGCTTTTGGGCTCATAAGCTTACCTCAATGGCTCAATTTTGAAAACTTGTTGTCCTTTGGCTGCCAGTTCCCAATCGGCCATCAAATCTTCACTGTGAATTTCAATCCAGGCTTGCACTAATTTAAGTTTATTTGGTTTGATTTCTCCGTCCAAGACCTCGCCGGAAGGGATAGCAATAACAGCCTCTTTGCCTTGATAAGAAACGTGAATATGGGGTGCTTTGTGTTTTTTTATGTCGATATAAAACATTGATACGATGATCCCGTAGAACATGCTGATAACTGGCATTTTTTTGCAACCTCCCGATAAAACTATGGTGAGATATTCTCACTGTTTATCCCGGCAGTCAAATTCAGCATTTTAAACCACATCGTCGGACTTAAGAGTGCATTGAAAAGACTTTAGGTCCCCCGATTCAATTTGAATGGTCGGGTGATCAATTTGAAATTGAGCTTTGAGATCCTGACTGATTTTAGCTAAGAATTCATCCCGATGAAATTCACCAGGCATGACCAGATGAACGGTTAAAGCAGTCTCTGTGGTGCTCATCGCCCAAATATGTAAATCATGAACTTCAGCGACCCCTGCCATCGAAGCTAGGTAGTGCCGAACGCCGGAAATATCAACACCCATTGGAACTGCGTCCATAGCTAGATTCAAGGAGTCCTTAAGGAGCCCCCAAGTACCAAGAGTAATAACCACGGAAATCACAATACTAACGATGGGATCTATCCATAAAAGGTGAGTGGTTTGAATGATGAATCCCGCAATAACTACTCCGACAGAAACTAAAGCATCCGCAGCCATATGCAAATAGGCCCCTCGAATGTTGAGGTCTGTTTTTCGTCCCGAAACAAATAGCAGCGCGGTGGCGGTGTTGATGAGGATACCAATAAAGGCCACGGTCATCATCGTGCCGGTCTGCACTTCAGCTGGTGACCAGAATCGACGAACGGCTTCCCAGGTGATACCGCCAACAACGACAAGTAATAGAACAGAATTAAAGAGGGCGGATAAGATAGAAGACCTTCGTAGACCATAGGTGTAGCGAGGCGTTGGTTTTTTTCTTGAGAGCCAGACAGCTCCCCAAGCAAGGGCTAATCCAATTACGTCGCTTAAGTTGTGACCGGCATCGGCGATCAGGGCCAAAGAGTTTGCAATAAAACCGTAAGTAGCTTCGATCGCGACAAAAGCGAGATTGAGAAAAACCCCAATAGCAAAGGCCTTATTGTAGTCACGGGGGCCTGAGTGGCTATGCCCGTGGCTGTGTCCATGCGAGTGGCTATGACTGTGGGAATGGGTGTCTGTCATAAAACCATCGTAGCAGAACTAAGGATTGTCTGTAAATCGGCGTTTGCTTGTTGTTGCCGCTCCGCCACTTCGGTGGCGCTTGATGCCTGGGTGATCGGTGCGAGGTTTTCGTCTTTCACCAGAGCTAGAGCTGCCACCATCACCAAAGTCAAAGCCATCAAAACGGGGACCGCGATCTCTTTTTGGAAGCGCTTCTTCTTGATTAAAGGCGGGACGCTCGCGGCGTTGTCCGAAGCGTTCTTGGTTGTTGCTGCTGGCTACGCGAGGACGAGTTGCAGCACCAGCCGGCTCAAAACGTTCGCGACGAGGTGGACGACTGTCTCGTGCTGGTCGGCTATCCCTCTCAGGTCGACTATCTCGACCGCCGCGGTCTCTACGCTCAAAAGATCGGGAACCTCCGCTCAAAGTGCGGCAATCACGATCACCGCGAGGATTGCGTGTTTCAAGAGGAGCTCCTCTTAAGAAATCCAAATCATAGTCTTTTTCAGCTAATAACTCAGGATGCAGAGCCGTGATCACTCGCGCCAGCAATTCTGGCGGGGCAGAGTTTAGAAGGCCAGATTCGTCTTTAGCAACCAGTTCTTCAAAAATCTGAAGAGCCACCTGAAATTTACGTCCCCCGGTGAAAACGCCAGAGAGCTGAGACATAAACTTTTGCATACGAGTCATCGCCACTTCATCGGCAGAAGGAATTTTACCCTTCTCGAGAGTTTTTCTAGTTACGTTCTGCAAACGACGTAAAGAGCTGACCTGGCGTGGATTGATCAAGCTAATAGCAATGCCCTCTTTGCCAGCTCGGCCCGTTCGGCCAATGCGGTGGATGTAGGACTCCACATCCCAGGGCAAAGAGTGGTTGATCACATGAGTGAGATCTTTGACATCAAGTCCGCGGGCAGCGACATCGGTCGCGACCAAGACTTTGGCTTCGCCAGAACGGAATTTTTTTAAAGTGATTTCTCGTTCTTTTTGTTGTTTGTCGCCATGAAGAGAAGCGACGGCAAAACCTCGCTTTTGCAATTTATCTTCAAGCTCGACAACTTCCATTTTGGTTTGACAAAAAATAATACCATGAAAGTCATCATGGATTTGCAGAAGGCGGCTGATGACTTCGTTTTTGTGTTCATCTTTGACCGTGTAATAAACTTGTTTAACTAGGTCCGACATTGCCTGGGTTTTTGCAACCTCGATAGTTTCAGGAGA
>JAMIQD010000121.1:0-5423 GCA_035914755.1 Pseudobdellovibrionaceae bacterium
CTTTCAGAGGAACAATTCAATCAGGTCTTAGATCGGATGGAGAGACTCTTTAGCGGGGATGTTTCTCGGCTAGGGGACACCCTCAGGATTCGTCGTTACTGGTCAGACGGAACTGTGAATGCTTCTGCCATGAGGCAAGGGAAGACCGAGATTCTTAATATGTATGGCGGATTGGCTCGGCATCCAGATATCACGGTAGAAGGCTTTGCTTTGGTGGCTTGTCACGAATTAGGTCATCATCAGGGCGGCGCTCCGAAGTCCGGTGGGGGATGGTTCGGAAATGAGTGGGCGACAAACGAAGGCGGCGCGGATTATTATGCGTCTTTAAAGTGTCTGCGTCGCTTCTTTGCAGAAGATGACAACGCGGCGATTATTGCAAATACGCAAATTGATCCTGTTGCTGAGGCTGCCTGCCACGCTCAGTTCTCGGATGCTAACGAACAGTTGTTATGCCTAAGAACATCAATGGCAGGTCAATCTGTTGCGAACTTGTTCTTTACAATGAAAAAAGAAACAACGCCGCCACACTACGGAACTCCTGATAGGAGTGAAGTTCCTCAGACTAACGACGATCATCCTGCGACCCAGTGTCGTTTGGATACGATGTTAGCGGGAATGCTTTGTACGCGTCCTATTTCGGAAGGGGTTAGTAACGGGGATTATCGTCAAGGGACATGTTTTGTTCCTCAGGATTTTGTTGGCTACAGGCCTCGTTGTTGGTTTGCTCCGAACTAAAGTGAACTACGCAGGCAGTTGCCAAAACTGTCTGCGTAAAGACTGGTGACAAAATAGCCACTTTTTCCAAAGTGGCCCCAGTTGATCTAGCGTTTTTTCAAGACCTTATTTTGCAAGTTGTTCTTTTTTGCTCGAGTGAATATTACTTGCCCCATGAAAAACATCACATTTATTTTTTTAACATTCTTGGTAACCGGAGCTTGTGCCCCGGATTCGAAAAGTAGCGTTATAGCAGAGGCCCCGCCTGTACCTTATGAGCAGTCAGCGGAGCAGACAATGGCTCCTGAGTATCACTACGAGTATCCAGGGAGAGGCTGTAGTACCGGACCACAGCATTTTCAGAATCGTCGCAGGTACTGCGCAGGGCTGCGCGACGATGCCCGTAATGGCTATTGCGCCGTTGATGCTCGTTACAGGGACTTTCGGCAGAATTGCCAGCACTCTCAGTGGCAACATCGTCGCTAACCAGGGGCTTTTCTGTAAGCAGATGTTGACCTTCTTGAGGTTTATCATCATTATGGGCCCTCAATATCAACGAAGGATAGGGCTCTATGAAATCAGTTACAGAATTTGCAAATGTCACATTGAATAAAGGACTTACAACAAAGGCTGCCTTGGCTGCTGAAGGCAAAACTGCAGAAGAAATTCAGCAGGGGCTGGGTGAGGCTTTCAAGTACGAAGGTGATAAGTTAAAGTACTTCATGAATGCCCTTGATGTTGCCGGTCAAAATCAAGACAACTTAAAGCGTGTTTTCGTTGTGAGCTTGAGCGAGGGCGAAAATGCTCCTGTCAAGGCCGTGCAGATTGATGAGATGCACTACGTTCCTGAGTTTTTGATTACGACAGCTTTTGTTAAGCCGGACGCGACAAAAGGTCGTGGCGGCAAGGGCGGTCGTGGCGGCGGTCGTGGCGAGAAGAAGGGCGGCTCTCCTTGGGGCATGACTCCTGAAGAAAAGGCTGCAAAAAACAACAAGGGTGCCCAGAAGACCACTTAGTGGTTTTTAGAGATTGAGCCTGAGTTGTTTACAGTGACAACTCAGGTTGAATTTTTACGTAGGAAGGTTTTTTTAGTCTTCCAGAGTGTTTCTCGATAATTTGAGTTGTTTCTCGTGCGTTCTCGGATGTTGCTTGTACATTCAGCCCAAGAGAGTTTATTTTTTCTACGACGCCGGCTCCGTACCATTTCACGATATTATGAAAGGCCATTTCTCGGTCTTCAAGATTTTCGAATTCATAATTAAACAATTTCATTGCGATCCTTTGTTGAGGTGGAGATATCCATATCAATCAACAGAGATTAATCCTAGTACAAAATTGCGGTGTGATTTTTTGTTGAACTATATATCTAGAAAAATTCTTATTATAGAATTAATGCTCTATTAGCTTGCTTTCATTTGACTTGTAGCTGCTTGCCGAGCGCGCATGACTTCTTCAAGATGAGCCTTGAAGTCCGCATAAGAGTCAACGATTCGCGCGAAGTCTTCTTTTGGAAGCGCATAGAGATCGCAGTAGGAGGCCGCTCGAGCCGTAGCATTTCGAGGAGCTTCCGAGATTAGGGCCATTTCTCCGAAGACAGACCCCTCCATCAAAGAGGCAATGAGCTTGTTGTCGTCAGTCAGAATGTCAACTTGTCCAGCGTGAACCATGTAAAGACAGTCCCCGTGGTCGCCGGTACGAAAGATTCTTTCTCCCGGGACAAAGACACGATGATCAAGCGAGAGCATGATATCTTCGAGCATTTCTTTCGAGGCGGTTTTTAGAAAACTAACTCTTTCGATGATCGTATGGTTGATTGCAAAGTTGAGTTCCGATTGAAGCTTTGAGGGGAGGCCGTGGAGCAGGGACTTATCCATGTACCCACGATGTTCTTTCCAGAGGTAATGATAGTACGATCGAACCTTGAGGCGGGTTTGTGAGGGGATTTTGTAGGACTGCATGAAGGTTTCGATCTGATCGAGGTTGTCCATGTGGTGTTCGCGAGCAGCATCGAGGCGACTTAACAAACCAGCCACGTTTGAGAGAACAAAGCCAAAGACTCCGACGCCTACTAATTGAGTTCCAGAGGCAAAAAACATTTGGCCAGGAGTTTTTGCGGCGATATCTCCGTAGCCGACGGTGGTCAGCGTTGTCATCGCCCAGTAAAAGGCCTTTACGTACTCGACAAATTTGTCGGGATCGGGGCCGGCGGTGCCGCTGCCGAGAGCGATCCAGCCACAGGCGATCAGGTGAACTAGTAGGGGCATCATAAGGGCAAGGGGGACTAGGCGATACACGATGGGCTTGAGGTTGTCGAACTCATCGAGAAACTCTTTGATCTTCCAAATATGTCTCGCAGTAATTAAATTTAAAAAGACTAAACTCAGAGAGCTTGCGCCGCCCAAGAGATGATCTTCAATAAGCAAAAATGGCAACATGCAGATTAAATCCAAAAACACGCTCAGAGAAAACCAAGTCTTCCAGTCCCGAGGGTCTGAGTCGTGCTTTTTGAAGTGAATATAGATGTTCGCAGCGGATGCTATTGAAATTATTAAGTCAAAACTAAAATCAAGCGGCGCCGGGATCGAAAAACCAATCATCCGAAGCGGCAGCCAAAAGCCAACAAGCATGGCATTCAAAATAGAAAAAAGGCGAAGATATTGGACTTTATTCATGTCCACCTTGATCGGTTTTTTATTTTGAATCTGGAGGTGAGTTTTTCAACTCAAGACCTTTGTCTGAGACTTTAACGTCTTCGTAGGGGGATTCGCTTGTCTTTTGCGGCCTTAAGGGCGGCCTCGAGTTCGAAATCGCTCAGCGCACGGTGCTTTTGAATTTGTTGAATCTGAGAAAACAACAGGATCATAAAAGCAAAAGAGAGGATCCCAATCATTCGCCAAGACATATCAAAGAAGGGGGCTGTCACTAATTTTTCTGTGAGGAGCTTATTAGCAACAGCGATGATAATTGTCGCAAAAATAGCCAGCGTTATGACGTCGACAACAAAACTAAATGTTCTAAATCGATCCGCAGCCTCTTCTAAGCGGCGGTACTTCCAACTCGCAGCCATAATTCCCCTTGGTTTTCTTTAACTTATTGAACCAAGATACAATATCAGGATTATATTGTCGAAAAATTGTACAAAAGTGTCTCAAGAAGAGACACTTTAAAAATCACCTTCGTAGCCGCGCTCGACATCATTGCCGCCGCGTCGGGGGTCTGTGATTCCATCGTCTATGACGTTGTCATTGCTGTCTTTTATACTGTCCGGACTTTCAAGTGGGCCCCTTGGTATATTTTCCCCAGAAGCTGACTCGTAGGATTTTACATTATAGGAACGGCAATAACTTTTTGAGATAGAAACTTGCTCCGCAGAATTTGTAATCAAGGCTCCGCAGGTGACGAGGAGCTTGTTTGAGCACTCCGCTCGATTGTATGATAGCTGGTAATAAACTTTAAAAGACTCTGTGGTTTGGTTTTGAACTAGAGACGACGGGGAGAGGTAGATGCTAATGATATGCCCCTCGCAAGACCGCGACTTGGAAATTTTTTGGATCGAGGCCTGAGCGGTTATTTTTACGAGTTCAAGGACAGTAGTTTGAGGTGTTCTGATTTCTGGATGCCAATTTTCAACTTTGAATTCAGCCTGGGAGCTTAAAGAAACCAACGAGATTAAAAGCACGAAGGCAGTTCGGATAAAAGTCATAAACACCTCAAGTGCGCCTTATTTATCAGAGTGTCACTTGAAAGTCAAAAAACCCTGCCTCATCAATGTGCGGGCGCTGCTCTCGCAAGCCTTTTTGAAAAAAATATAGTGCGCGACGGACGTTGGTCCAAATCCACTCAAGTTCGAGTTGATTGCGCTCTTGAGATGGTAGGAGTTGGTGCAAGATAAGTCATGATTTACGTTGATGGGGATGGATGTCCGGTTAAGGACGAGGTTTATAAAGTAGCAGAGCGCCTTCAGATTGAAGTTATTGTTGTTGCCAATAAGTATATGGCTCTCCCGCCCAATAAATTATTTAAGCTTGAAGTTGTTGCCTTGGGATTTGACTCTGCCGATGATTGGATTGTTGAAAACGTTACGTCTCGAGATCTTGTCATTACGGGGGATATTCTTCTCGCTGATCGGTGTATAAAAAAAGGCAGCCGTGTTCTTGGGCATAAAGGGGTTGAATTTACCGAAGATAATATAGGGAGTTCGGTGGCCAATCGCGAGCTAATGCAAAACCTAAGGCATATGGGCGAAAACCGCGGGGGGCCGGCGCCGATGGATAAAAAAGCTCGATCTCAGTTTTTAAGCTCACTTGATCGCATATTGCAGGCATTAAAGAGATTACAATAGATCGTGTTTGCTTGCTGACTTATTTTGATTTTTGTGTTAGAAACTAGCCACTTAATCTTGATGAAGGTGGTAGTTATGAAAATATTTTTGGCTATTTTGAGCTTCCCTCTTTTCAGTTTTGCATTTAATACGGAATATTTTGATGTGAAAAGCGAGTCGATCAAGAAGATTGATATGGCATATCAGCGAGAGATTATCTCTTTAAAGGTTTCGATAAAATCACCAAGTGCATTTTCGAAGCCAGAGGCTATTGTGGTTCGTGAAGACAGTGGTTTTGAATGCCAGATCGTAGATACAATACTTTTGTTTTCTGGCTATGACGTTGCTGAGAAAACTCATCATCAAGAGTTTGAGGTTAAAGTGAAGT
>JAMIQD010000122.1:0-2924 GCA_035914755.1 Pseudobdellovibrionaceae bacterium
GGTCGCTAACATTTGATAAGCTTCTGGATTGCGAGTGTTCTGCAAAAGCATTTGCTGCAGGATGGGCTCCACCATTCGGTAGTTCCCATCGATAAAGTATTCACGAGCTTCGGAAAGCATGTCTTCATTGAAGGGTTTCAAAGCTTAATCTCCTTTTCGGCGCGTCGGGCCTCTTCAGAATTTGGAAATCGCTTTAAAAGCTCATCTCGATACTTTTTTGATTTAGCAAAGTTCCCTAGTTTATTTGCAGAAAAAGCCGCTCCCAACAATGCTTTTTCGTCAAAACCGAGGCTCGGATATTTACTTATTAAGCCCTCATAGCGAGGCAGGGCGCTGTCATACATCTCTCGTTTGAAATAGAAAAAGGCGATGTAGTTTTCTTTGTCCGCCAGCATCTTAAGGGCCTCGAGCTTTTTCTCAGAGGCCTCTTTTACATATTGTGAGTCAGGGTACTGTTTAATTAATTCATTGAAACTCGCAACGACCTCATGGGCAATTGTCAGATCTCGATCTGTTGTGCTAGGCAATTGGTTAAAATAACTTAGACCAATTCGAAATACGACGTAGTCAATCTGTGGGTGTTTTGGGTGAAGTTCTCTAAAGGCTTGATAGCTTATCTGCGCTTCGGGATAGGACTCCTGTTTGAAGTAAACGTCCGCAGTCGCCAGCTCGGCCTTTGTGGCGAAGTTGCTATATGGAAATTTATTTTTAAGCTCGGCGTAACGCCGGAGAGCTTCTTCGTAGCGCTCGTCCTTGTCGAACTCTTCGGCTAAAGCGTAGGCCCCTTCAGGCGTGTCACTTTTTTTATCCATTGTTGAACAGGCCAAAAGTCCAGAGAACACCAATATAAATGGGAAAAACTTGAGCATTTGCAGCATAGGACCTGAGTCTAATAAAAGCCCTCAGTCTAAGTCAAAAGGCATTTTTACCTGAAGTCACCATTAGGTTCTCTTTTTTGACCCAACCCGTAAGGCCACCAGGGTAGCTGATTTGGACCCAGTCATTGGCAACATTTCTGACGATAACCTCGAAGCCGGCATATAAATCAAAGAGTGCCGTCTGCCCGCCGCCAGGCGCAAGTTGAGCGCCGATTTTGTCGGTAACAACTGTCGCACGAGGAATCCCAAGATCGTAGACCTTGAGAACTGTCAGAGAAAAAGACGCAAGAAGCCCCACAATCAATATAATTCCAATGACGGGGGCTCCCGGAGGGGCCTCTTCGAGGGCAAGAGCTTTGCGCCGCCGCCCAAAAAAACGCAACCAGATCGTCCCGCTTGAAAACAAAAGGAGAGCCAAAAGCAAATGGAAGCTTGAAAGTGAGATTGAATTTAGAATGTTCGAGCGCACACGCTCATAGGTTTCGATCTGATGTGGGATTTCTTTTACGTCCACCTGCGAAAGCACAAATTTTAGAGCGGCCTCTGCAGTTAGCTGGGAGGGGTCAAAATAAAGAGCTCGACGTAGCATGGCAATCGAAAGGCCCTTTTTTCCGGCCTTAAAGTAAGCTAGGCCGAGATTCGTTAGGACACCTGGGTTCTCTGGATGTAGGTCGAGGGCCTTCTTAAAATAGGCGACGGCATCTTCAAATTTCATTTCTTGATAGCTCTTTGTGCCAAGGCCAAAGGCCTCTTCGAAGGTCATATTTTCGCTTATTGCGGGGGATTCGGCAGGGTGCTCGACGGCCGTTGTCGTGACCTGCGTCGGGGCTGGCGATTCCGCCCAAACAAATGGTAGGAATATTAGGAATGAAAATAAGAGTTTTACTAATGAAGACATGGTTGGAAAATTGTACTAAACTACACGAACCAGTCAAATTCAATTACACCAATGGAAGGTAAAAATGAGCCCACTCTTCGGTCAACAAATTGACAACTCTCCGCAAATAGAAAATTTGATCAAAAATCTGGTCGCCGAAGTTGAGCAAATCAACGCGCAAATCAAAACTGTTCAAATCGCGAGACCAGAGCTTTTAGATGCGGGCAAGAGCTGGGTTGATAAGACGGGCCAATTTCGCGGGCGTCCGCTGCATTATCCCTATGTTGGAACCGGAGCGGGCAGGGGGCCCTTTGTAGAGCTTCAGGATGGAAGCATTAAGTTAGATTTAATCAATGGGATTGGCATTCATCTCATGGGCCATGGCAATCCGCGCGTGATGAAGGCGGCTCTTCGTGGCGCATTATCAGACATCGTGACCCAAGGAAATTTACAGCCCAACAAAGAGTATGAAATTTTCACTGAAAAATTAGCAAAGCTTGCGGGTAAAAATAGTCGTTTGAAATATGCCTGGCTTTCGACATGCGGGACGATGGCGAACGAGAATGCTTTAAAAATTTCTAGACAAAAAAATACTCCGGCGAGAATGGTGATAAGTTTTAAAAATGCATTTGCGGGCCGATCGACAATGATGGCCGAGGTGACGGACAACCCAGCCTACAAGGTGGGGTTGCCAGAGTACCACGAAGTCTTAAGAATTCCTTTCTACGACAAAAAGGACCCCCAGAGTGCCGAGAAATCTCTGGCGGCAATGAAGGAGATTTACGCTAAACACGAAAAAAACATTTGTGTGTTTGGTTTCGAGCCCATGCTTGGGGAGGGCGGATATCAAGCGGCGCCGCGCGAGTTTTTTGTGCCGATGCTTGAATTCTGTAAAGAAAAGGGAATTGCGATCTGGGCCGACGAAGTCCAAACTTTTACACGAACAGGCGAGCTCTTCGCCTTCGAGACCCTGGGCATTGGACAGTATATCGACATTTGTACGATTGCCAAGACAGCTCAAGTGGGCGCTACTCTTTATACAGAAGAGTACAACCCTAAGCCGGGACTTATTGCCGGAACATTCTCTGGGTCCTCTGTATCATTAAGCGTTGGATCCGAGATTTTAGATATGCTCCAAGAGGGTTATTTGGGGCCGAATGGCCGAGTTA